>NZ_JACBWZ010001105.1 GCF_013870595.1 Streptomyces sp. WELS2
GGGCCAGTCCTCCGGACCGCCGAGCCCGAGCGGCGGCCGGGCCCCATAGGCGTGCTGGATCTGCACCCCGACGACCGGACCGTGGATCTCGGCCCGCCGGAAGTCGATGTGGTCGGCGAAGTGGGGCGGAGTGGGTGGCCGGCGTGGCTGGGGCTGCCCGGGGGCGGGATCCGGGGTCGCGTGCCGTGCGGGTTCCGGGGCGGGGGGTGGTTCCGGAACGGGGCCGGGGGTCGGCTGGGGGTCGGTACGGGCGGGTGGGAGGGGCTTGGGGTCAGGGTCCGGCTGGGAGTCGAGCAGGAAGGGAAAGGGGTCCGGTCCCGGAAGCGGGCTGTGGCTGGTGTCGGGGGCCGTGCTCGGGGACGGCAGGGGATGTGCCGTCGGGGCCGGGGCCTGCTCCTCGCCGGGGTCCGGGGCTGTGGGCCGGGGCGAGGCCGCGTGTGCTGCCGGTCCGGGCACGGGATCCGGTTCGGCACGCGGCACCGTCTCCCCGGCGGGGTCCGGCTCGGGGCCGCGTTCCAGATCCCCGAAGAGGTCCGCCGCCAGGGCCCGTGCCCGCTCCCGTACCAGCCCCTCGGCCGGGTCCGGTTCCGTGTTCACGTCGGGGTTCGGGCCGTGGGGTGTCGTGTCCGCGGCGGCGTCCGGGGGCGTGGGCTGCGGGGCTGCCGTACGAGCCAGGGACTGGAGCAGCTCGCGTAATTGCGTGGCCGCGGTGTTCTTGTCCGGTGCCTGGGTGAGAGTGCCGCGGAGGCGGGAGGCCCAGACCGCGTGCAGCAGTACCGGTGACTCCTGGACGTCCGGACCCAGTTCGAGCAGTTCCCCGGCGTGGGAGAAGGCCCGCTGGTCCCGGAACCACTGTGCGAAACGGTCCCGGACCCGCTCCCACTCCGCCGTGCCGGACGCCGCCACGAGCACCGTGGCGCCCAGTCCCGCCAGATCCGTCCCCAGCCCCACCAACGCCCCCCGCCGGCTCGTCGCCACCGTGTCACCGTGTCACCGTGCTCAACGGTACTGAGGCGGAAGGGGATCCGAGGTGCCGGAGGATGATCCGCCTACCCCTCGTCCTCCTCTCCGCCGCCCGCCGCGCGCGCCGCCTCGCGGTCCTTGATCGCGTCCCGGTACACCCGGGCCGCCGCCCGCAGCGCCGCCTCCGGATCGACACCCTCCGCCTCGGCGCCGGCGGCCAGCGCCAGCAGCTCGTACCCGATGCCCTCGCCGCGGGGCAGGGGCACCTCCAGGCCCGCCGTGCGGACGCGGGAGGCGAGCTTGGCGGCCAGGGCCAGGCCGGGCTGGCCGAGCGGGACGCCCTCCGTCACCGAGGTGCGCCGCTTCTCCTCGGCCTTGGTGCGCAGCCAGTGCTCCTTGACGTCCTCCGGGGTCTCGGCCCGCTCGTCGCCGAAGACGTGCGGGTGGCGGTGGATCAGCTTGGCGACGATGCCGCCGGCCACGTCGTCGACGGAGAACGGCGCGTCCGGGTCCTCCTCGGCTATCCGGGAGTGGAAGACGACCTGGAGGAGGACATCGCCCAGTTCCTCGCGCAGCTCCTCGCGGTCGCCGGCCTCGATCGCCTCGACCAGTTCGTAGGCCTCCTCGATGCCGTACTTGGCCAGGCCCTCGTGGGTCTGCCGGGAGGACCAGGGGCACTCGGCGCGGATGCGGTCCATGACCTGCACCAGGTCCAGCAGGCGGGCGCCGGGCAGGTCGTAGGAGGCGGGGAGCAGCTCCAGCTCGGGCATGGCGACCCGGCCCGAGC
>NZ_JACBWZ010001106.1 GCF_013870595.1 Streptomyces sp. WELS2
CCCGCTCTTGTGCCTGCCAGGTCGTCCGTCATCGTCCGCGGCCTCCCGCCTGAAAGTATCTTTCCGGACCCGTCCCGCACCGTGAAACTTTCCTGTCGGGCGAGGGGTGTGTCAACGGGGCGCGAGGTACTGCCGAAATCCGCCCGTGTACCGGACATCCGGCACTCCCGGGTGCTTGACCCGCCCCGGGCGGCATGCCGAGGATCCTGAGGCATGACGCAGGGACAGGGCGGCACGGTCGACGGGATGCTGCGGCGCAGCGCCCGGCGCACCCCGGCGCGCGTCGCCGTCGAGTACGGCGACCGGGCGTGGACGTACGGGGAACTGGACGACGCCGTCTCCCGCGCGGCCTCGCTGCTGCTCGCCGAGGGCCGCACGCCCGGCGACCGGGTCGCCGCCTACGGCCACAACTCCGACGCCTATCTGATCGCCTTCCTCGCCTGCGCCCGCGCGGGCCTGGTCCATGTGCCGGTCAACCACCACCTGACCGGTGACGACCTGGCCCATGTCCTCGGCCAGTCCGGCAGCGCGCTCGTCCTCGCCGACCCCGGCCTCACCGGACGGCTGCCGCACGGGACGCCGGTGCTGCCGCTGCGCGACACCGGCGACTCGCTGCTCGCCCTGCTCCCCGGGGCACCGCCGTACGACGGCCCGGAACCCCGCGCCGAGGACCTGGTGCAGCTGCTGTACACCTCCGGCACCACCGCCGTGCCCAAGGGCGCGATGATGACCCACCGGGCCCTGGTCCACGCCTACCTGAGCGCCATCACGGCTTTGGACCTCCGGGCCGGCGACCGGCCCGTGCACGCGCTGCCGCTGTACCACTCGGCGCAGACACATGTGTTCCTGCTGCCGTACCTGGCGGTCGGCGCGACGAACCTCATCCTGGACGCGCCCGACGGGGACCGGCTGTTCGACCTGGTCGAAACCGGCCGGGTGGACAGCCTGTTCGCCCCGCCGACGGTCTGGATCGGCCTCGCGGGCCGCCCGGACTTCGCGACCCGGGACCTGTCCGGGCTGCGCAAGGCCTACTACGGCGCGTCGGTCATGCCCGTCCCGGTGCTGCGGCGCCTGCGCGAACGGCTGCCGCACCTCGCCTTCTACAACTGCTTCGGCCAGAGCGAGATCGGCCCGCTGGCCACCGTCCTCGGCCCGGACGAGCACGACGCGCGGCCGGAGTCCTGCGGACGGCCCGTCCTGTTCGTCGACGCCCGGGTGGTCGACGCGGACGGCGACGACGTCCCCGCCGGGGTGCCGGGTGAAATCGTGTACCGTTCCCCGCAGTTGTGCGAGGGCTACTGGGACCGGCCCGAGGAGACCGCCGAGGCCTTCCGCGGCGGCTGGTTCCACTCCGGGGACCTCGCGGTGCGGGACGCCGAGGGCTATCTCACCATCGTGGACCGGGTGAAGGACGTCATCAACTCCGGCGGCGTACTGGTGGCCTCACGCCAGGTGGAGGACGTGCTCTACACCCATGAGGCGGTCGCCGAGGCCGCCGTGATCGGCCTGCCCGACGAACGGTGGATCGAGGCCGTCACCGCGGTCGTCGTCCCGCGCGCCGAGGTGACGGAGGATCAGCTCATCGCCCATGTGAAGGAGAGGATCGCCCCGTTCAAGGCGCCCAAACGGGTGCTGTTCGTCCCGGAGTTGCCGCGCAACGCCAGCGGCAAGATCCTCAAACGCGAGCTGCGCGACCGCTTCGGCGGCTAGAGGCCCCTTCCGGTACGGGGCGCCGTCACGGTCATCCGGC
>NZ_JACBWZ010001107.1 GCF_013870595.1 Streptomyces sp. WELS2
GGGTGGACCAGGCCCTTGCGCCAGACCAGGGACACGGGGGACAGCGGGACGGGGGCCACGAGGGGCCGGCGGACCGTGCCGGGCATGGGCGGGAAGTCCACCACCGCCAGGACCGGGTTCCCGGTCTTCCCCATGACGCGGGCGAACTCCTCGTCGCCGACGGCCATCGGCAGCGGCGGCGCGAGCCGGATGCCCCGGCCCTCGAACAGGCGCAGGGCCAGATCGGTCCACTCCCGGGTGCGCGGGTTGCCCGCGCCGGCGTACACCGTCTCCCCGGCCAGCGCGGACACCGGGACCTCGGGCAGGGCCGCCAGCGGATGGTCCTCGGGCAGCACGACGGCCATCGGCTCGTACCGCACCGGCTGCTGCGCGAGGCCGGAGCGGAGCGCCGGGTCGAGACCGGCGAAGCGGCCGAAGGAGACGTCCAGGCGGCCGGCCAGCAGATCGGCGGCGGCTCCGGTGAGACCGCTCTCGTAGCGGGCCATCAGCTCGCAGTCGGGGGCGAGTTCCCGGGCCCGGTACAGCACCCGGCGGCCGGTGGCCAGGCCCGGCGAGTTCAGGTCGACCAGCAGGGGGCGGCCCTGCCCGGCCGCGAACGCGGCGAGCAGGTCGTCCTGGGCGGCGAGCACCCGGCGCGCGTGCGGCAGCAGGCGCTCGCCGTCGGGCGTGAGGGTGACCTGCCGGGTGGTGCGCACGAACAGCTCCGCGCCCAACTCCCTCTCCAGCCGCCGTACATCACGGCTGAGCGCCTGCTGAGCGACGTACAGGCGGGCCGCGGCCCGGGTGAAGTGCAGGTCCTCCGCCACGGCCACGAAGGCGCGCAGCAGGCGCGGGTCCAGGGAAGCGGGCACGGAGGCGAATTTACAACGCGGGCGCGTCAATCGGCGCCCGGCAGGTGTTGGACCAGGTGATCCGCCCCGGGTGACCGTGGGGTCATGTCCCAACCCACCGCCCAGGAGCGCCGGATACCGGGGAGAACGACTCGACTCTCCTCCTACCGGCGGCTGTTCGCGCTTCCCGGCGCCCGTGCCTTCACCGCCGGCAATCTCCTCGCCCGTCTTCCCATGGGCATGTTCAGCGTGAGCGCGGTCGTGATGATCGCCGGCTCCCGGGGCTCGTACGCCCTCGCCGGTGCCGTCACCGCGACCGGGCTCGCGGCGACCGCCGTGGCCGGGCCCTTCGTCGCCCGGCTGGTGGACCGGCACGGGCAGGCCCGGATCGCGCTGCCCGCCACGGTCGTCTCCGTGCTCGGCAGCCTCGCGCTGCTGCTGTGCGTCCGTTTCGGCGCCCCCGACTGGACCCTCTTCGCGGCCTACGCCGCCACCGCGACCACCCCGAACACCGGCGGCCTCTCCCGCGCCCGCTGGGCCCATCTGCTGCGGGACGATCCCGGCGCGCTGCACACGGCGAACGCCTTCGAGCAGGCCGCGGACGAGCTGTGCTTCATGCTCGGGCCGGTCCTCGCCTCCTTCCTGGCCGGGACGCTCTTCCCGGAGGCGGGCACGCTCGCCGGGGCGGTGCTGCTGCTCGCCGGGATGCTGCTGTTCACCGCCCAGCGGTCGACCGAGCCACCGCCGGCGGCCCGGTCCCAGGGGCCGTCGCCGCTGCGCGGCGCGGGCATCCCGGCGCTGCTGGTCTGCTTCACCGCGACCGGAGCCGTCTTCGGTTCCATGGAGGTCGTCACGATCGCCTACGCCGACGCGCACGGACACCGCGCGGCGGCCGGTGCGGTGCTCGCGCTCCAGGCG
>NZ_JACBWZ010001108.1 GCF_013870595.1 Streptomyces sp. WELS2
GTGCGAGCCGCAGCGGCTGCTGACGCACGGCTGGCCACCGCAACTCGGCGGGGCCGCGGCCGCCCTGGTGTTCACGGCGGCGTACGGGCTGTGCACCTGCGCATGGACAACGTCTCCCGGCTGCCCACCGGTCTGCTGATGCTCCAGGACCGGGTGCCCTACGTCCTCGGGCCGCGCCCCCGGTTCGTGCTGGACCGGATGGAGCCGGGCGGCCACCGCGAGGTGTCCTACCGGGTCCGCTCCGATCTGCGCGGCCGCTATCCGCTGGGCCCGCTCCAGCTGCGGCTGACGGACCCCTTCGGGATGTGCGAGCTGACCCGCTCCTTCGCGACGCAGGACATGCTGACGGTCATCCCCCGCGTGACCCCGCTGCCCCCGGTCCGCTTCGCCGGCGAGGCCAAGGGCTACGGCGAGGGGCGGCAGCGCTCGCCGGCCCTCGCGGGCGAGGACGACGTCATCCCGCGCGGCTACCGCTACGGCGACGACCTGCGCCGGGTGCACTGGCGCTCCACCGCGCGCTACGGCGAGCTGATGGTGCGGCGCGAGGAGCAGCCCCGGCGCTCCCGGTGCACCGTGCTGCTGGACACCCGCGGCGGCGCCTACGAGGGCGCGGGCCCGGACTCGGCCTTCGAGTGGGCCGTGTCCGCCACCGCCTCGGTGCTGGCGCACATGCTGGAACGGGGCTTCTCGGTCCGGCTGCTGACCGACGGCGGCAGCACGGTGCCCGGCGAGGGCGGCGACGGCTTCGCGGGCACCGGCCAGGAGACGGCGGAGACGGCAGGGCTGCTGCTGGACACCCTCGCGGTGATCGACTACTCCGACGGCACCGGCCTGTCCCGCGCCTACGACGTGCTGCGCGCCGGGAACGAGGGGCTGCTGGTCGCCTTCCTCGGCGACCTGGACGAGGAGCAGGCCACCACGGTCGCCAAGATGAGCCGGCGCAGCGGCGGCGCCGTCGCCTTCGTGCTGGACCCCGGCGTGTGGACACGGGAGGCGACCGACGTGCCCCGGGCCGGCGACCGGCACGAGGAGCGGCTGCGGATGCTGCGCGAGGCGGGCTGGACGGCGCTGAGCGTGCCGCGCGGCGCCTCGGTGGAGGAGCTGTGGCGGCAGGCGGACCGGGAGCGCTCGGGCCTCGCCTCGCTGAGCGGGGAGGCCCGGGGATGAGCGGACGGGCACGACTGGCACTGTGCGCGGCGGCGGCCACGCTGATGGCCTCCTGCGCGCTGCTGCCGCTGGTCGCCAAGCCGACCTGGCTGCTGCAAGTGGTACCGCTGGTGGCCGTGCAGAGCGGGGTGGGCGCGGCGGCCCGGCGGATCCCGCTGGGCCGGTGGCTGACACTGGTGGCCCAGGTCCTGGTCACCGTGGTGCTGCTGACCCTGGTGTGCGCCCGGCAGCACGCGATCGCCGGACTGATCCCGGACCCGGACACCGTCCGGTACCTCGCCGAGCTGCTCGCTCGGGGCGCGGACGACATCGGCCGGTACGCGACACCGGCGCCGGTCACCGACGGCATCAGGCTGATGCTGATCGGCGGGGTGCTGCTGGTCGGGCTGCTGGTGGACACGCTCGCGGTGACCTTCCGCAGCGCGGCCCCGGCCGGGCTGCCGCTGCTCGCGCTGTACTCGGTGGCCGCGGGGCTGTCCGACGGCGGCGCGGACTGGCTGTGGTTCCTGGTGGCGGCGGCCGGTTATCTGATGCTGCTGCTCGCCGAGGGCCGGGACCGGCTCGCCCAGTGGGGCCGGGT
>NZ_JACBWZ010001109.1 GCF_013870595.1 Streptomyces sp. WELS2
GAGGAGATCGACGCCCGCCGCAACCTCGCGCTGCTCAACGAGGCCGGCGCCCGCATCGGCAACTCCCTCGACCTGGAGACCACCGCCCGGGAACTCCTCGACGTGGTCGTCCCCGGCTTCTGCGACCTGGCCACCGTCGACCTCTACCAGGGCCTGCTGGCCGGCGACGAGACCCCGCCCGGGCACGCCGACGGCAGCGCCGAACTGCGCCGTGTCGCCTTCGCCAGCGCCGTCTCCGGTGCCCCCTTCAGCAGCTCCGGGAAGCCCGTGGACGTCGGCGCGGTCCATCACTTCCCCTTCCACTCGCCCTGCGCCGAGGCCCTGCGCACCGCCCGCCCGCAGCGGGTGCCCGCCGAGGAGGGGGGCCTGGTGCAGTCCACGCTGGCCGTGCCGATGGTCGCCCACGACACGGTCGTGGGACTCGCCCAGTTCGCCCGCACCAAGGGCAGCGAGCCGTTCGGCGACCGGGACCGGGACCTCGCCGTCGAACTGGCCGCACGCGCCGCCGTCTGCATCGACAACGCGCGCCTGTACCGCCGGGAACACGAACGGGCGCTGATACTGCAACGCTCCCTGCTCCCGCCCGGCGACCCCGAGGCGTCCGGCCTGGACATCGCCTGCCGCTACCTTCCCGGCAACGCGGCGACCGAGGTGGGCGGCGACTGGTTCGACGTCATCGAACTGCCCGGCCACCGCACGGCGCTGGTCGTCGGCGACGTGATGGGCCGGGGCCTGCGCGCGGCCGTCGCGATGGGCGAACTGCGCACCGCCGTACGCACCCTGGCGCTGCTGGACCTGGAACCGGCGGAGGTCCTCTCCGCGCTGGACGAGATCGCCCGCGGCCTCGGCACGCCGGGCGGGGTCCGGCAGGCGAGCCGCACGGCCCGGCAGCCCAGGGACGCCGACCTGTCCGAGGTCTACCTCGCGACCTGCGTCTACGCCGTCTACGACTCCGTCACCAGGCGATGTACCTTCGCCAACGCGGGCCATCTGCCGCCGGTGCTGGTCGAGCCCGGCGAGCCGGCGCTGATGCTCGACGTGCCGCCGGGCATGCCGCTCGGTGTGGGGGGCGAGCCGTTCGAGGAGGTGGAGGTCGAACTGCCGGAGGGCGCGCTGCTCGCCCTGTACACCGACGGCCTGGTCGAGTCCCGCGACCATCCGCTGGACGAGGGCCTCCAGGCGTTCGTCGGGGCGCTCACCGATCCCGGCCGGCCGCTGGAGGACGTCTGCGACCACGTCCTGAGCACCCTCGACACCCACCACGGTGAGGACGACATCGCCCTGCTGATGGCCCGGGTGCAGGGGCTGCCCGCGGACTCCGTCGGGGACTGGACGCTGCCCCGCGAGCCGCGCAGCGTGGGCCGGGCCCGCGAGTACGCCCGCGACCGGCTGCAGTCCTGGGACCTGGAGCCGCTGATCGACACGACCGAGCTGCTGGTCAGCGAGCTGGTGACGAACGCCCTGCGGTACGGCGAGGGGGAGATCCGGCTGCGGCTGCTGCTGGACCGCACGCTGGTGTGCGAGGTGTGGGACTCCGGCCTGGTCCAGCCGCGCCGCAGACGTGCCCGGGACACCGACGAGGGCGGACGGGGCCTGCAACTGGTCGGGCTGCTCAGCGCGGCGTGGGGCTCACGGCGGACGCCGCGCGGCAAGACGGTGTGGTTCGAGCTGCCGTTGCCCGGCGGCGAGGGCGGCCTCACCGACCCGGCGGAGGCCCTGCTGAGCCTCTTCTGACACGTCCCG
>NZ_JACBWZ010000111.1 GCF_013870595.1 Streptomyces sp. WELS2
GGGTGACCCCGCGCGGCAGCCGTTCGAACAGCTCCCGGCCGGTCTGCCGTTCCAGCGCCCGCATCTGCGTCGTCACCGTCGGCTGCGACAGCCCGAGCAGCCGGGCGGCGCCGGTGAAGGAGCCGGAGCGGTACACCGCGAGGAAGGTGCGCAGCAGGTTGAGGTCGAGGGAAGCGGTCTCCACGGCTCCGAGTATGGCCGCGCCACCCGCTTCCGGGAGACATAGAAAGCCCTATGCCTGTCATACGGTCCTTCATTGGATGCCTATGGGTGTACTGGCCTACGTTCGCAGTCGCAGACCCCAGTTCCCTGGGATCCCGACTTCTGGAGACAACGACCATGTCGAAGATCCTTTTCGTGCTGACCGGCTCCGACCACTGGACGCTCGCCGACGGCACCGCGCATCCGACCGGTTTCTGGGCCGAGGAGGCCGTGGTCCCCTACCGCGCCCTCAAGGCCGCCGGCCACGAGATCGTCGTCGCCACACCGGGCGGTGTCGTGCCGCCGGTCGACCGGGCCAGCCTGGCGGCCGAGGTCAACGGCGGGCAGGAGAAGGCCGCCGAACTCGCCCGCGCGCTGGAGGAGATGACCGAGCTGCGGACGCCGGTGAAGCTCGCGGAGGTGGACCTCGACGACTTCGCCGCCGTCTTCTACCCGGGCGGGCACGGCCCCATGGAGGACCTGGCGGTGGACGCCGAGTCGGGCCGGCTGCTGATCCGGACCCTGGACTCGGGCAAGCCGCTGGCCGTGGTGTGCCACGGTCCGGCCGCGCTGCTCGCCGCGGTCCGGCCGGACGGCACCAACGCCTTCGCCGGCTACCGCGCGGCGGCCTTCACCAACGAGGAGGAGATCCAGGGCGGCCTGGCCGGGCAGGCCGGGTGGCTGCTGCAGGACCGGCTGACCGAGGCGGGCGTCGACGTGCGCGCGAGCGAGCCGTGGGCGCCGCACGTGGTGGTGGACCGCAACCTGGTCACCGGCCAGAACCCGGCCTCCTCGGCACCGGTCGCCCAGGAACTGCTGAAGCTGCTCGGCTGAGCGGCCGGGCCGGGCGGCGGTGGCGGCACGGGAACACGGCTGGGGAAATTCGTCGGCCGCGACCTGCAACCTCGCCGGGGGTCGGACGTCTGTCGGGGTGGAGGCCTCCACTTCGACCAGATGCCCGACCCGAGCGACCGAAGGAACCCATGTCCGCACACCGTGCCCCACGCCCGCACCGTACGCACCGGCTGCGCGCCGCCCTGGGGGTCTCCGCCGTAGGCGCGGCCGGCACCGGTGGATGAGCACACACGGCGCACAGGCGACACGGGTTACGAGCGTGCGCGGCGCACAGCCGACACCGGCATGCCGACGTGCACGGCGCACAGCCGATACGGGCGTATGGGCGTACGCGGCGCACGGCCGGTCCGGATATGCGGGCGTGCACGGCACGCGAAGGGGAGTGGTGCGCGGGTGGGAGCCCGTCCACTCCCTCCCGCGCACCGTCCGAACCACCGAGGCCCAGGTGTCGGTGGCCCCGGTGTCAGTGGCCCCGGACGCGTGACAGGTTCAGCGGGTAGTTGAGGCCGCCGGTCACGGGAAGGGTCGCCCCGTTGATCCACTCCGACTCGGGGCGGGCCAGCAGGGACACGGCGTGGGCGATGTCCTGCGGGGTGCCGAGCCGCCCGGCCGGCGTGGCGTTGGCCAGCGCGTCGCGCGCCGGCTGCGGGACCACCGCGGAGGCGTCGGTGAGGACGAAGCCCAGGGCCAGACCGTTGACGGTCACGCCATCGGAGCCGAACTCGTCGGCCGCGTACCGCACATAGCCCTCCAGCGCGGCCTTCGTCACACCGTGCGCGGCGAGGCCGGGCGCGGTCGGACCCCAGGACGAGCCGCTGGAGATGACGACGAGCCGCCCGTAGCCCCGCTCCCGCATCGCGGGCACGAAGGCGGTGGTGAGCCGGTGCAGCAGGACGACGTCGTTGCGCACCTTGTCGCCGAGCGCGGTCGGGTCCATGTCGGACAGCGGCACGCGCGGGTAGGAGGCGCACGCGTTGCTGACGACGACGTCCAGGTGGTCCACCTGCTCCCGCACGGCGGCGACCAGCTGCTCGGCGCCGTCGGCCGCGTCCAGGTCGGCCCTGAGCAACGTGGCCTTTACACCCTTTTCCTCACACGCGGCCGCCACGGCCTTGGCCTCGTCCAGCGAACTTCGGTACGTGAGCACCACGTCGGCCCCGAGGCCGGCGAGAGTGGTGGCCGTCGCGGCCCCGATCCCCCGGCTACCGCCTGTCACCAGCGCGATCCTGCCCTGAAGCGGGCCGGACGCGGAGACGCTACGAGTCATCGGCAAGGCACCTCTATTCGACTGCGTCGCTTCCTGGTAGTTAAACGACCAGGAAGATAATGGCCAGCAGCTAGGGTAGACCCATGGGTGATCGCCAGCAAGCCGTCGATCGCGTCGACGTGATCATGAAGCAGGTCGCTCAGGTCTCCACGGCGCCCGACCTGACGTCCAAGGAACTCTGCCAGCGGATCCAGCGCGTCGCCCACCATCTGGAGACCCGGCTCCGCCGCGAACTGGCCGTCTTCGGCATCGAACCGTGGGAGATCGAACTGCTCGCCTCCCTGCGCCGGGTCGGCCCGCCGCACCAGGTGACCGCCGGTTCGCTCCAGGACATCATGCAGCTGACCACCGGCGCGGTCACCAAGCGCGTGGCCGCCCTGGAGAAGAAGGGCTGGGTGCGCCGGGAGGTCGACGCCGGCGATCGCCGCCAGGTGCTGGTCTGTCTCACGGACGAAGGGGAGCAGCGGGCGCTCGAGGTCTTCGCCACCAAGACCGAGACGGAGGCACGGGTGCTGTCCGCCCTCGACCTCGACACCCAGCGGCGGCTCAACGACGACCTGCGCACGCTCCTGGTCGACCTGGAGGGAGCGGTCCGCAGCTGACCGCTCCCCCGCGCCCCGGCCGCGAACCCGTCAGTCCTTGATCTCGCAGATGGCGGCGCCGGAGGTGAGGGCGGCGCCGACTTCGGCGGTCAGGCTCTTGATGGTGCCGGCCTTGTGGGCGTTGAGGGGCTGTTCCATCTTCATGGCCTCCAGGACCACGATCAGGTCGCCTTCCTTGACCTCCTGGCCCTCCTCGACGGCGATCTTGACGACGGTGCCCTGCATCGGGGAGGTCAGGGTGTCGCCGGAGGCGACGGGGCCGGACTTCTTCGCCGCGCGGCGCTTGGGCTTGGCCCCGGCCGCCAGCCCGGTACGGGCCAGGCTCATGCCGAGGGAGGAGGGCAGGGAGACCTCCAGGCGTTTGCCGCCGACCTCGACCACGACCGTCTCGCGGCCCGTGTCCTCGTCGGCCTCGGTGTCGGCGGGGCCGGTGAAGGGCTTGATGTCGTTGACGAACTCGGTCTCGATCCACCGGGTGTGGACCGTGAACGGGTCGCTGGAGCCGGTCAGTTCGGGGGCGAAGGCGGGGTCGGTGACCACCTTGCGGTGGAAGGGGATGGCGGTGGCCATGCCCTCGACGCGGAACTCCTCCAGGGCGCGGGCGGCCCGCTGGAGGGCTTCCTCGCGGGTGCGGCCGGTGACGATCAGCTTGGCGAGCAGGGAGTCCCAGGCGGGGCCGATGACGCTGCCGGCTTCCACGCCCGCGTCCAGGCGCACGCCGGGGCCGGTGGGGGCTTCGAAGGCGGTGACGGTGCCGGGGGCGGGCAGGAAGTTGCGGCCCGGGTCCTCGCCGTTGATGCGGAACTCGAAGGAGTGACCGCGCAGGACGGGGTCGTCGTAGCCGAGTTCTTCGCCGTCGGCGATGCGGAACATCTCGCGGACCAGGTCGATGCCGGCGACCTCCTCGGTGACCGGGTGCTCGACCTGCAGGCGGGTGTTGACCTCCAGGAAGGAGATCGTGCCGTCCTGCCCGACCAGGAACTCACACGTGCCCGCGCCCTGGTAACCGGCCTCCTTCAGGATGGCCTTGGAGGCCCGGTAGAGCTCCTTGACCTGGGCATCCGACAGGAACGGCGCCGGAGCCTCCTCGACCAGTTTCTGGTGGCGGCGCTGGAGGGAGCAGTCGCGGGTGGAGACCACGACGACGTTGCCGTGCTTGTCGGCCAGGCACTGCGTCTCCACGTGCCGGGGCCGGTCGAGGTAGCGCTCCACGAAGCACTCGCCACGGCCGAACGCCGCGACGGCCTCACGCACGGCCGACTCGTACAGTTCGGGGACTTCCTCGAGGGTGCGGGCGACCTTCAGGCCGCGCCCGCCGCCGCCGAACGCGGCCTTGATGGCGATCGGCAGGCCGTGCTCCTTGGCGAAGGCCACGACCTCGTCGGCGCCGCTGACGGGGTCGGGGGTGCCGGCGACCAGCGGAGCGCCGGCCCGCTGGGCGATGTGGCGGGCGGCGACCTTGTCGCCGAGGTCGCGGATGGCCTGCGGGGGCGGCCCGATCCAGATCAGGCCGGCGTCGAGGACGGCCTGGGCGAACTCGGCGTTCTCGGACAGGAAGCCGTAGCCGGGGTGGACCGCGTCCGCACCGGACTCGCGGGCGGCGTTCAGGATCTTGTCGATGACGAGATAGCTGGTGGCCGGAGTGTCACCGCCCAGGGCGAACGCCTCATCCGCGGCGCGGACATGCAGAGCGTCCCGGTCCGGGTCGGCGTAGACGGCCACGCTCGCGATCCCGGCGTCCCGGCAGGCCCGGGCCACGCGGACAGCGATTTCGCCACGGTTGGCGATGAGCACCTTGCGCACGATTGAGGCTCCCTCCTTGAAACAAGCCGAGTTTAGGGACTGCCGACACGGCACTTCGACCCGTCCCCAATGGTGAGCTTGCCCACACGGAGCGTGATCCGAGGCTCGCCCGACCAGAGAAAGCCCATGTCGCACCGGGGTACGCAGGACTCCTGGGGAAACCCTAGCCCTGCCATGTGGTCAAGGTCTCTGTACGGGCGTGCTGCGGCCCACTCTGTTTCTTTGTGGAGTCCCTACGAATGGCCCAATGATTCTTTGCTTCGGCCGGAACCCTTGTCCCCTGGTTTACCCGTTAGTAGCGTGCCCGATGTCCCGGACGTACCCGGAGTAACAGGCTGTCGGTGTGAGAGTGGGTGGGGCCCGGTGGTGCGCAGACCGGTGGCGTGGGTCGTCGCGGTCGTCCTCCTCGTGGAGGCGCTGTCCGTCGTGGCGGTGAACTGGTTCCTCGGGGTCGTCGTCGACCGGCAGAAGATGTCCCTGGCCGGCCTCGACCCCGATGTCATGGCGACGTCCTCGAAGATCGGCGGAGTCGTCTTCGGGCTCTACTTCGCGCTGTGCGCGCTGGTGGCCGTGGTCGTCGCGGTGCGCGACCGCGCCCCGGCCGGATTCGGCCGGGTGGTGCTGATCAGCGCGGCCGTGGTGCACGCCCTGCTCGGCGCGTTCGCCTGGGGACTGTTCGGCGTGGCGGCGTTCGTGTTCATGGTCGCCGTCCTCGGGCTGATCGTGCTGCTCCTGATGACGTACGACCGTGCGGCCGGCCCGCGGGGCGCGGACGCCGGCGGTACGCCCGGGCAGGGGGCCGGGCCGGCGGCGGGGCCGGAGCCGGGTGCGGAACCCGTCGACGGGGACGCGCCGGCGGGCCTTGCGTACGAGCCGCAGGACGGCGACGAGGACCCCCGGGACTCCGTCCCGTCCCAGGGCTCCGCCCACGTCCGGGTCAGCGTTCCGGGGCCCACAACTCCGTGATGCCGACGCCCAGTTCCGCAAGGAGCCGGCGGATCAGGGGCAGGCTGATGCCGATCACGTTGCCGTGGTCGCCGTCGATGCCCTCGATGAACGGCGCCGAGCGGCCGTCCAGGGTGAAGGCGCCGGCCACGTGGAGGGGCTCTCCGGAGGCCACGTAGGCGGCGATCTCGGCGTCGCTGGGCTCGCCGAACCGGACGACCGTGGAGGCGGTCGCCGACACGTACCGCTTGGCCTCCGTGTCCCACACGCAGTGCCCCGTCTGGAGCACCCCCGCCCGGCCCCGCATGTTCTTCCAGCGGGCGGTGGCCTCCTCGGCGTCGGCCGGCTTGCCGAGCGCCCTGCCGTCCAGCTCCAGCACCGAGTCGCAGCCGATCACCAGGGCGCCCTGCACCTCGGGCCGCGCCGCGACCACCGACGCCTTCGCCTCGGCCAGGGCGAGCGCCAGCTCCGCCGGGGTCGGCGCGGTGACGGCGTCCTCGTCGACACCGCTCACGATGACCTCGGGGTCGAATCCGGCCTGCCGGAGCAGGCCCAGCCGGGCGGGGGACTGGGAGGCGAGCACGAGTCGCCTGCGGCGATTGGCAGTCATGCGGTCAGGTTAGCCACGGCGCGCCGGGCGGCTCACCTCGGGCCGATGCGGGGCGGCTCACCTCAGGCCGATCACGATCATCGCCAGGAGCATGGCCAGCGCCATGAGGAGACCGAGCCGCCGGAGCATGTTCTGCGCCTCGCGCAGTTCCTCGGGCGGCTCGTTCTCCGGATCTGACCACAGCATGCCTTCCAGCGTGCGGCCGGACCGGCCCCGGGTGCCTGAGTAGGCGTACTCAAATCGGCACCCGGGGTTCCGGTCGGCGGACGGTCAGCCCCGGCCCGGCCAGTAGGTGCGCGTCCACGACGCCGGGCCCGGCGCCGGGACGTGCCGGGCGGCGATGCGGGCCGGGTCGGACCACGCGTCCCTCGGGCCCCGCGCGCCGGACGGCGTGGTGGCCGCCGCCGCGGCGCGGGCGCGGACCACCGCCAGGGCGGCGGCCAGCTCCTCCGGGGTCGGGTTGCCTCGTACGACCTTGATGTTCATGACCGCTCCCGGGGTCGGCGGGGCCTACAGGGGGATGTTGCCGTGCTTCTTCGGAGGCAGGGATTCCCGCTTGGTGCGCAGTTGACGCAGACCGCGGACGATGTGCGCGCGGGTGTCGGACGGCATGATCACCGCGTCGATGTATCCCCGCTCGGCCGCCACGTAGGGGTTGAGGAGGGTGTCCTCGTACTCCTGGATCAGGCGGGCCCGGGTCGCCTCGGGGTCGTCCGCCTCGGCGATGGTGCGGCGGTGCAGGATGTTGACCGCGCCCTGGGCGCCCATGACGGCGATCTGGGCGGTGGGCCAGGCCAGGTTGAGGTCGGCGCCCAGGTGCTTGGAGCCCATGACGTCGTAGGCACCGCCGAAGGCCTTGCGGGTGATGACGGTGATCAGCGGGACGGTGGCCTCGGCGTAGGCGTAGATCAGCTTGGCGCCGCGCCGGATGATGCCCTCGTGCTCCTGGCCGACGCCGGGCAGGAAGCCGGGGACGTCCACGAAGGTCAGCACCGGGATGTTGAAGGCGTCGCAGGTGCGCACGAAGCGGGCGGCCTTCTCGGAGGCGGCGATGTCCAGGCAGCCGGCGAACTGCATCGGCTGGTTGGCGACGACGCCGACCGGGTGGCCCTCGACCCGGCCGAAGCCGGTGAGGATGTTCGGCGCGAACAGGGCCTGGGTCTCGAAGAACTCGGCGTCGTCCAGGACGTGCTCCACCACCGTGTGCATGTCGTACGGCTGGTTGGCGCTGTCGGGGACGAGCGTGTCCAGCTCGCGGTCCTCCTCGGTGACGGAGAGGTCCGCCTCCTCGGGGAAGACCGGGGGCTCGGAGAGGTTGTTCGACGGCAGGTACGACAGCAGCTGCTTGACGTACTCGACGGCGTCCTTCTCGTCGCCGGCCATGTGGTGGGCCACGCCGGAGGCGGTGTTGTGGGTGCGGGCGCCGCCCAGCTCCTCGAAGCCGACGTCCTCGCCGGTGACGGTCTTGATGACGTCCGGGCCGGTGATGAACATGTGCGAGGTCTGGTCGACCATGACGGTGAAGTCGGTGATGGCCGGCGAGTAGACCGCGCCGCCCGCGCACGGGCCGACGACCAGGCTGATCTGCGGGATGACGCCGGAGGCGTGGGTGTTGCGGCGGAAGATCTCGCCGTAGGCGCCGAGGGAGGCGACGCCTTCCTGGATGCGGGCGCCGCCGGAGTCGTTGATGCCGATGACGGGGCAGCCGGTCTTCAGGGCGAAGTCCATCACCTTGACGATCTTCTGGCCGTAGACCTCGCCGAGGGCGCCGCCGAAGACGGTGAAGTCCTGGGAGAAGACGGCGACCGGGCGGCCGTCGACGGTGCCGTAGCCGGTGACCACGCCGTCGCCGTACGGGCGGTTCTGCTCCAGGCCGAAGTTCGTGGAGCGGTGCCGGGCGAACTCGTCCAGCTCGACGAACGATCCCTCGTCCAGCAGCAGCTCGATGCGCTCACGGGCCGTCAGCTTGCCCTTGGCGTGCTGCTTTTCGACGGCGCGTTCCGAACCGGCGTGCGTCGCCTCGTGGATGCGCCGCTGGAGATCCGCGAGCTTCCCCGCGGTCGTGTGAATGTCGATCCCTTGGATCTCGTGACGCTCTTCCGGCTCGGACATCGGGATGCGGCTCCCTGCCTGCTCAAAAGGGGGGACGGTTACTCATTCGTAGAGTAGTGGTGGGGCTACCGATCGGCAGTGCGTCGTTTACCACACCTAGGGTGGCTTGCATGACGCCGCAGAATCCATCAGACGACAGCCGCTGGTCCGACCTCGAACGCCCGCCCCTGAACGCCGCCGCACTGCGGCGCGGGCTGGTGCGGGACGGGGGCCTGTACCGGGACATCGAGGTGGTGCCGAAGACCGGTTCCACCAACTCCGACCTCGTGGCGCGGGCCGCCGCCGGGGGCGTCGAGGAGGGGGCGGTGCTGGTCGCGGAGGAGCAGACGGCGGCCCGGGGGCGGCTGGACCGGCGGTGGAGCGCGCCGCCGCGGTCCGGGCTGTTCTTCTCCGTGCTGCTCAGGCCCCGTGAGGTGCCGGTGGAACGGTGGGGGTGGCTGCCGCTGCTGACCGGGGTCGCGGTGGCGACCGGGCTGGCGCGGGCCGCGGGCGTCGATACGGCGCTCAAGTGGCCGAACGACCTGCTGGTGACCGTCGGCGGCGAGGAGCGCAAGGCCGGGGGGATCCTCGCGGAGCGGGCCGGGGACGACGGGGTCGTCATCGGTGTCGGTATCAACGTCAGCCTGCGGGCGGACGAACTGCCGGTTCCGCAGGCGGGGTCGCTGACGCTGGCCGGGGCGGCCGGCACGGACCGGGATCCGCTGCTGCGGGCGGTGCTGCGGGCGCTGGAGGACTGGTACGGGCGGTGGCGGGCGGCCGGGGGCGATCCCTCGGTGTGCGGGTTGCAGGAGACGTACACGGCGGGGTGCGCGACGCTCGGGCGGACGGTCCGGGCGGAGATGCCCGGGGACCGGTCCGTGGTGGGGGAGGCCGTGGCGCTGGACGGGGACGGGCGGTTGGTCATCGCCACGGAGGAAGGGGTCCAGGAGCCGGTGGGGGCGGGGGACATCGTTCATCTGCGGCCCGCGTGACCCTGGCCGGGAGTTTGGCCGGGGGCTTCGGGGGGTGGTGCCGGCCCGGTGCCGGGGTGCGGGTCGCGGGTTGCGGTCGGACGCCCGCGGCGCCTGTGCGGGTGCGTTGTGCCTTGCCTTCGCGTGGTGCCTAGGGTGCGGGTGCCTGTGGCGTAGTTGCCTCGGGTGCGGGCTGTGGGGCGGATGCCTGCGGCGCCTGTGCGGGTGCGCGGGGGTGCGCGTCGCGCCCAGGGCGCGCGAAGAGTCGGGGCCGCGCCGGGAGGTGTCCGTCCTCGGAACGGCGCGGAATCGGTCGGCCGTAGAGGCGCTCGCGTTGACGGGCCAACCGCTGCGGGCGGACACCCCCGGCACGTCCCCTTCCCGCCGTGCGCGGCCGCCCCGCCGTCTCGCCTCCCGGCCGGGACCGGTGCCGGGAAGGGTCCCGTCGGCCCAACCCGACGGAGTGAGCTGGCGCACATCTGCCGTAGAGTTGAGGCCGGTCGATACCTGACCGCGGCAGATCGGAAGGGCAGCAGGCGTGACCGTCGACGACACGGGCTCCGGCGCTGGCGGGGACGGCCGGGTGGATCCCCACGCCCCCGACAACGGCGAGGACCCGCTGGCCCTGCGGCTCGAACAGCTCATCCTGGGTGCCGAGCGCCGTTACACCCCGTTCCAGGCGGCCCGTAGCGCCGGTGTCTCCATGGAGCTGGCGTCCCGGTTCTGGCGGGCCATGGGGTTCGCGGACATAGGGCAGGCCAAGGCCCTCACCGAGGCGGACGTGCTGGCCCTGCGGCGGCTCGCCGGTCTGGTGGAGGCGGGGCTGCTCAGCGAGGCCATGGCGGTGCAGGTGGCCCGGTCCACGGGGCAGACCACGGCCCGGCTGGCCGAGTGGCAGATCGACTCGTTCCTGGAGGGGTTGACCGAGCCCCCGGAGCCGGGCATGACCCGTACCGAGGTGACGTACCCGCTGGTCGAGCTGCTGCTGCCGGAGCTGGAGGAGTTCCTGGTCTACGTCTGGCGGCGCCAGCTCGCCGCCGCGACCGGCCGGGTCGTGCAGGCCGCCGACGACGAGGAGATGGTCGACCGCCGGCTCGCCGTCGGCTTCGCCGACCTCGTCGGCTTCACCCGGCTCACCCGCCGGATGGAGGAAGAGGAACTGGGCGAGCTGGTGGAGGCCTTCGAGACCACCGCCGCCGACCTGGTGGCCGCCCGCGGCGGCCGGCTGATCAAGACCCTCGGTGACGAGGTGCTGTACGCGGCGGACGACGCCGGTGTGGCCGCGGACATCGCGCTGCGCCTGGTGGAGACGCTGGCGAACGACGAGACGATGCCCGAGCTGCGGGTCGGCATGGCCTTCGGCACGGTGACCACCCGGATGGGCGATGTGTTCGGTACGACGGTCAACCTCGCCTCCCGGCTGACCTCGATCGCGCCCCGGGACGCCGTCCTGGTGGACAGCGCCTTCGCCGAGGAGCTGATCCGCACCGGCGAGGCGCCCGTCTCCGAGGCGGAGGCCGCGGCGGCCGAGAAGGAGGGCGAGGAGACGCCGTCGTACCGCTTCGCCCTCCAGCCGATGTGGCAGCGGCCGGTGCGCGGGCTCGGCGTGGTCGAGCCGTGGCTGCTCACCCGTCGCGACGGTCGGTCCTCCTAGCCGCGCTCGCCGGGGCCCCCGGTACGTTCACGCGGAGGACATGGTTCCCTCCCGCCGTGCGCTACGCGCTGCCGTCGGTGGCGTGCGGGTCACTCGAACGGGCGTGGCCCCCCTGGTCTTTTCCCGGGTCGGGTACGGCTGCGATGATCGACCCCACAGTGTGTTAACCCGCGTTAACCGGAGGGTGTCATGAGCGAGGAGCGGTACGGGGAGTTCGTGCTGGTGCGGCGGCACGGGCACGTCGTGGAGCTGGTGCTGGACCGGCCCAAGGCGATGAACGCCGTCTCCACGGGGATGGCCCGCTCCCTCGCGGGCGCGTGCGCCGCGCTCGCCGCCGATCCCGCCGCCCGGGTGGTCGTGCTGACCTCGTCGCACGAACGGGCGTTCTGCGTCGGGGCCGACCTGAAGGAGCGGAACTCCTTCACCGACGCCGACCTGGTCCGGCAGCGGCCGGTGGCGCGGGCGGCGTACACCGGGGTGCTGGAGCTGCCGATGCCGACGATCGCCGCGGTGCACGGCTTCGCGCTCGGCGGCGGTTTCGAACTGGCCCTCTCCTGCGACCTGATCGTGGCCGACCGTACGGCCGTGGTGGGGCTGCCGGAGGTGTCCGTGGGTGTGATCCCGGGCGGCGGCGGTACGCAGCTGCTGCCCCGGCGGGTCGGGGCCGCGCGGGCCGCCGAGCTGATCTTCTCGGCCCGGCGGGTGGAGGCGGCGGAGGCGGCCCGGCTGGGGCTGGTGGACCAGCTGGTGGAGGAGGGCCGGGACCGCGAGGAGGCACTGGCGCTCGGGGAGCGGATCGCCGGGAACTCGCCGGTGGGGCTGCGGGCCGCCAAGCGGTCGCTGCGGCTGGGCCACGGGCTCGACCTGCGGGCCGGGCTGGAGGTCGAGGACGCGGCCTGGCGCTCGGTGGCCTTCTCGGGGGACCGGGCGGAGGGCGTGGCCGCCTTCAACGAGAAGCGCGAGCCGCAGTGGCCGGGGGAGTAACCGGGGGAGCCCGGGGTGCGCCGGCCACCTGATCGCCGCATCGATGTCCCTTGTGCCCGCATTACTCCCTAACCTGGAGTAATGGGTGAGGACGAGCGGCTCGCCGCGGTCGTGGCGCTGGCTCAGGGCATGGCGGCGGCGCACACCCCACGGGAGTGCTGGCAGGCCGCCGCCCTCGGCGCCTGTCACGCGCTGGACGGCGACTTCGCCGCGCTGTCGGTCTGGGAGCGCGAGCTGGGCCGGCTCCGGGTCCTCGTGAACGTGGGGGACCGGGCCGCCGACGAGGAGGAGTTCCCGGAGGCCGAGACCTATCCGGTGTACCAGTTCCCGGAGATCACCGAGTTCCTGCACGAGCGGTGGGCCGGTGGTGGTGGGCCCAACGCCTGGGTGGAGACCGCCGAGGGCGGCGCGTCCGGCAGTGCCGGGTACTTCCACCAGCGGGTCACGGCCCTGCGCCGCCGGGGGCGCGGGTGCTGTGTCGTCGCCCCCGTCGTGCTGCACGGCCGGGCCTGGGGCGAGCTGTACGTGGCCCGGGTGGCCGGCGCGCCGGTCAACGAGTGGGTGGACTTCCGCTACTCCGCCCA
>NZ_JACBWZ010001110.1 GCF_013870595.1 Streptomyces sp. WELS2
TCTCGGCGTGCACCACCCGGCCCTCGGCGAGGTACAGGACGCCGTGCTCGCGGACCAGGACGCCGGTGGCCCGCTCCTCGGCGAGCCGGGTCAGCATCGGGGACAGGGCGCGCGCGGCCCGCCTGTCCCGCACCGGCAGCGCCGGCGGAGGGAACCGGACCATGGTCATCCCAGCACCAGCCGGGCGGCCATCTCGCCGAGCCGGATCCGGGCGAGCGCGAGGTTGCCGTCCGCGCGGCCGAGCCACAGGTGCAGGAACACGCTGCTGTCGAAGGAGGTGTCCACGAACCGCAGCAGGTGGTAGCTGTCACCGTTGCTGACGATCAGGTCCTCCACCGGCGGCAGCCCCTCGCGGGCGGCGGCGAACGTGCCGTGCTCGGCGGCCAGCCGGGCCAGTTCGGCGGCCTCGGCGGCACTCGTCTCGTGGTCCCCGCCGGGGGCGTCCCCGACCGTGCCCAGGGCCAGTCCGCTCGTCCAGTCCACCAGCGCGGCCCCCCGGGCACCGGGCAGGCGCATCGCTTCCAGTAAGCACTCGTCGATTCCGGGCACCGTGGCTTCCTCCCGCCTGGGACTCCGGCTGAGTGACGCCGACACTACGCAACGTGTGTGCGGGAGGTGGGCCCTTTGGCATTTTCCGGTGGAACATGCGTCCGACGTACTAGGGTTGGCCAACTGACGTGTGTCCCATGGTCGTTGACCCTTCCGTCCGGCCGTCGGCCGTGGCGCGTCGGCGGCTTCAGGGGGTCCGTAGGGTGGTGAGCGCCGACGCGTGCGCCCCTCCGGAATCGGCCACCACCTCGGCGACGGTCTGGGCCCGCCGCACGGTCGCGAAGGCCGTGCCCCCGTACCCGTCCGGGGCGTAGCCGTATATCCCCGGCCGGACGAGGGAGTTGTAGGCGTAGTGGTGGGCGAAGCCGTACGCCCCCGTGTCCAGCGCCGCCGCGTAGTCGCCCTGCTCCAGCGGGGGCAGCGCGCGTCCCTCGGCGAGCAGGTCGCCCGAGAAGCAGGCCGGACCCGCGATGTCCTGCACGGTCTCCGGTCCCGCCTTCGGCCGCCCCCCGGCGTCGTACGCGGCGATCCTGAGCGGCCACACACCCGGCGCGTACACCGTGCGCACCGCCACCTGCACGCCCGCGTGCGTCACCGCGATGCGCCGCCCGCCCGCGGTCTTGGTGTACTCCACCCGGGCCACCACCGTCCCGTGCCGGGCCAGCAGCGACCGCCCGAACTCGGTCACCAGTCCGTACCGCCCGTCGAACAGCCCCGGCACCCGCTCGGCCAGCAGCCGCGCGTACCGCGCGAACGTCGGCGCGGTCTCCTCCGAGGCGAGGTTCACCGGCAGTCCGCCGCCGATGTCGATCGTGTCGACCTGACGGCGCCCGACGGCGGCGTTGATCTCCTCCGCCAGCGCGTACACCTCCGCCACCCCCTGGGCCAGCAGCGGCAGCGGGACGCCCTGCGAGCCGGTGTGGGTGTGCAGCCGGGTCAGCCACGGCCGCCGCGCGTACGCCTCCACGACCCGGGCGCGCGCCCCCTCGTCCCGCAGGGCCACGCCGAACTTCGAGGTCCGGGTCGCCGTCGAGGTCGCGCCGATGGCGCCGGCGCCGATCTGCGGGTTGACCCGCAGGCCGAGCGGGGAGCGGGACGGGGCGGCGCGCACCAGGGCGTCGAGCCGGCGCAGCTCCTGCGGGTTGTCCGCGTTCACCGCGACCCCGAGGGCGAGGGCCTCGCGCATCAGCTGG
>NZ_JACBWZ010001111.1 GCF_013870595.1 Streptomyces sp. WELS2
TGATCCTCCGTGCCGTACTGCTCGTACGCGGGGGCCGGAGCCGGCAGCGGGTGGTACACGTTCGGCCGGACACCGGGCGTGCCGCCCGCCTCCTGCGGCACACGCGCCTCCGCTTCGTACTCCCGTTCCGTGGACATGCCAGCGGATTCTAGGGACGCAAGATCCCCGGAGGACATTCGGCGCCGCTTTCCGGGCACCTCGCGTCCCGGGTGGTGGAAAACACCGCCCATGAGGCACGAGGGGGCCGTAAGCTCACGGACATGCAGGTGATCCAGTCGACCAAGCTCGCCAACGTCTGTTACGAGATCCGGGGCCCGGTTCTCGAGGAGGCCATGCGACTGGAGGCGGCGGGCCACCGCATCCTCAAGCTCAACACCGGCAACCCGGCCGCCTTCGGCTTCGAGTGCCCCCCGGAGATCCTGGAGGACATCCTCCGCAACGTCTCCACGGCGCACGGCTACGGCGACGCCAAGGGCCTGCTCGCCGCCCGCCGCGCGGTCGTGATGCACAACCAGACCATCGGCATCGAGACGGACGTCGAGCACGTCTTCATCGGCAACGGCGTCTCCGAGCTGATCGTGATGGCGATGCAGGCCCTGCTGGACGACGGCGACGAGGTCCTGGTGCCGGCCCCGGACTATCCGCTGTGGACGGCGGCCGTCTCCCTGTCCGGGGGCACGGCGGTGCACTACCGCTGCGACGAGCAGTCCGACTGGATGCCCGACCTGGCCGACATCGAGCGCAAGGTCACCGACCGCACCAAGGCGATCGTCGTCATCAACCCGAACAACCCCACGGGCGCGGTGTACGACGAGGAGGTGCTCAAGGGGCTGACGGACATCGCCCGCCGGCACAACCTGCTGGTCTGCTCGGACGAGATCTACGACAAGATCCTCTACGACGGCACCACGCACACCCCGACCGCGAAGGTCGCCCCCGATCTGCTCACCCTCACCTTCAACGGCATGTCGAAGGCGTACCGGGTGGCCGGCTACCGCGTCGGCTGGATGTCGCTCTCCGGCCCGCGCGCCCACGCCGACTCCTACATCGAGGGCCTGACCATCCTGGCGAACATGCGGCTGTGCGCCAACATGCCGGGGCAGCACGGAGTGGTCGCCGCGCTCGGCGGCCGCCAGTCGATCAACGACCTGGTGCTGCCGGGCGGGCGGCTGAAGGAGCAGATGGACGTCGCCTACGACCTGCTCACCGCGATCCCGGGCGTCAGCTGCGTACGGCCCAAGGGCGCGCTGTACCTCTTCCCCCGGCTGGACCCGAAGGTGTTCAAGGTCAAGGACGACCGGCAGCTGGTCCTGGACCTGCTACGGCAGGAGAAGATCATGGTCGTCCACGGCACCGGCTTCAACTGGCCGGAGCCCGACCACTTCCGGGTGGTGACCCTGCCGTCGGTCGGCGATCTCCGGGACGCCGTCACCCGCATCGGCACCTTCCTGGACGGATACGGCCAGCCGTAGCCGGCGGACCGCGTTCCGTGACTCGGCTCAACTTTAGACGAAATCCAATGTAGGATGGCTTCCTGTCAGAGCACAGGAGGCCATCCCCATGTACGAACCGATCCGCTCCAAGTCGGTCCACAGCACGATGGCCGGCACCACCTGCGACTTCCCCCACCGGTCGCGCGAGGAGGAGCTGGACATCCAGCTCGCCGGACACCTCGCCGCACTGCTCGCGGTCACCGACGAACTGCGCGCCCTGGCCCCGTCCGCCGACCTGGACACCGCC
>NZ_JACBWZ010001112.1 GCF_013870595.1 Streptomyces sp. WELS2
CACGCCACGGTGATCGAGGTCCGCGCCCAGGACGCGCCCGGCCTGCTCCACCGCATCGGCACGGCCCTGGAGAAGGCGGGCGTACGGGTGCGGAGCATGCACGTGTCGACACTGGGCGCGAACGCCGTGGACGCTTTCTACGTCACCACGGGCACCGGGGCGCCGCTGCCGGCGGACGACGCGGGGTCACTGGCACGGGTGCTGGAGGAGACGTTGCGGGCCTGACCTTCCCGGCCAGGGCCGATCCGCTTGCGGAGCCAGATACTCTTGAGGGCGACCCAGCTTCCGACTCTGAGGACCGACGCCGCCGTGTTCGATACTCTCTCCGACCGCCTCTCAGCCACCTTCAAGTCCCTCCGGGGCAAGGGCAGGCTCAGCGAGGCGGACATCGACGCCACGGCACGTGAGATCCGCATCGCGCTCCTCGAAGCCGACGTGGCCCTCCCTGTCGTCCGCTCGTTCGTCAAGAAGGTCAAGGAGCGCGCGCTCGGGGTCGAGATCTCCAAGGCGCTCAACCCGGCGCAGCAGTTCATCAAGATCGTCAACGACGAGCTGGTGGAGATCCTCGGCGGCGAGACCCGCCGCCTCCGCTTCGCCAAGCAGCCGCCCACCGTCATCATGCTGGCGGGTCTCCAGGGTGCCGGTAAGACCACCCTCGCGGGCAAGCTCGGCCGGTGGCTCAAGGAGCAGGGCCACTCCCCGCTGCTGGTCGCCTGTGACCTCCAGCGCCCCAACGCCGTGAACCAGCTGAGCGTCGTCGCCGAGCGCGCCGGCGTCGCGGTGTACGCGCCGGAGCCGGGCAACGGCGTCGGCGACCCGGTCAAGGTCGCCAAGGACTCCATCGAGTTCGCGAAGTCCAAGGTCCACGACATCGTGATCGTGGACACCGCCGGCCGCCTCGGCATCGACGCCGAGATGATGCAGCAGGCCGCCGACATCCGGGACGCGGTCGGCCCCGACGAGATCCTGTTCGTCGTCGACGCGATGATCGGTCAGGACGCCGTCAACACGGCCGAGGCCTTCCGCGACGGCGTCGGCTTCGACGGCGTGGTGCTCTCCAAGCTCGACGGCGACGCCCGCGGTGGTGCCGCGCTGTCCATCCGGCAGATCACCGGCAAGCCGATCATGTTCGCGTCGAACGGCGAGAAGCTGGACGACTTCGACGCCTTCCACCCGGACCGGATGGCCTCCCGCATCCTCGACATGGGTGACCTGCTCACCCTGATCGAGCAGGCGGAGAAGACCTTCAGCCAGGAAGAGGCCGCCAAGATGGCCTCCAAGCTGGCGTCCAAGAAGGGCCAGGACTTCACCCTGGACGACTTCCTGTCCCAGATGGAGCAGGTCAGGAAGATGGGCAGCATCAGCAAGCTGCTCGGCATGCTCCCGGGCATGGGCCAGATCAAGGACCAGATCGCCAACCTGGACGAGCGGGACGTCGACCGCACCGCCGCGATCATCAAGTCCATGACCCCGGCCGAGCGCCAGGACCCGACGATCATCAACGGCTCCCGCCGGGCCCGTATCGCCAAGGGTTCCGGTGTCGACGTCAGCGCGGTCAAGGGCCTGGTCGAGCGGTTCTTCGAGGCCCGCAAGATGATGTCCCGCATGGCCCAGGGCGGCGGCATGCCGGGCATGCCGGGGATCCCGGGCATGGGCGGCGGCCCCGGCCGGCAGAAGAAGCAGCAGAAGAAGGCCAAGGGCAAGCAGCGCTCCGGCAACCCGATGAAGCGCAAGCAGC
>NZ_JACBWZ010001113.1 GCF_013870595.1 Streptomyces sp. WELS2
ACTGCTCACCGACCTCGCCGGGATCGAGCCGAGGACCGTGGACATCCCCTTCTACTCCACGGTGACCGGAGAGCAGATCGACACTTCAGCCCTCGACGCGGATTACTGGTACCGCAACCTCCGCGAACCCGTGCTGTTCGACCAGACCGCCCGGCTGCTGCTCGCCTCGGGCGGTGACCCCGTCTTCGTCGAGATCAGCCCGCACCCGGTGCTCACGCCCGCGCTGGAGGAGCACGAGACGGGTGTGGTGACCGGGACACTGCGCCGCGACCACGGCACCCCGGCCGAGTTCCTGGCCGCGGCCGCGCGGCTGTTCGTCGCGGGTGTGCCGGTGCGCTGGCCGTCTCCTGACGCGGAGCCGGTGGTGCTGCCCGCCTACCCCTTCCAGCGGACGCGGTTCTGGCTCGCCGGAGGCGCCGGAGACGTCTCCGCGGCCGGCCTCGACTCGGTGGACCATCCGCTGCTCGGCGCCGCCGTCGAGGTGGGCGAGCAACGGGTCCTGACGGGCCGGCTCTCCCTGGCCACCCACCCCTGGCTCGCGGACCACTCCGTACTGGGGACGGTGCTGCTGCCCGCGACGGCGTTCGTGGAACTGGTGGTGCGCGCGGCCGGGGCCGCGGTGGAGGAACTGGTCCTGGAGGCGCCGTTGGTGCTGCCCGCGGACGGCGCGGTGGATGTGCAGGTCGTCGTGGGCGAGCCGGACGAGACCGGCCGCCGCACGGTCGACGTCCGGTCCCGTACGGACGGTTGGGTGCGGCACGCCACCGGCACGGTGAGCGGGAAACCCGTGGCCGGGCAGGAACTGACGCAATGGCCGCCGGCCGGCGCGGAACCGGTCACCGGGCTCTACGACACGCTCGCCGCGGCGGGCTACGAGTACGGGCCGGCCTTCCAGGCCGTGCAGGCGGTGTGGCGCCGCGGCGATGAGGTGTTCGCCGAGGTCACCGTGGCGGACGCGGCCCGGTTCTCGGTCCATCCGGCCCTGCTGGACGCCGCCCTGCAACCGCTGGCGCTGCTGGCCGGCACGGAAGGCGACGTGCGGCTGCCGTTCTCGCTGGGCGGGATCGCGGTCCACCGCACCGGCGTGACCTCCGCGCGCGTACGGCTGACGGAGGTGCGCCCCGGCACGTACGCCGTCCACCTGGCGGACCGCTCCGGCGAGCCCGTGGCGACCATCGAGGCGCTGACCACCCGCCCCATGGCGGAACGCGGCCCGCTGTACGCCCTCGACTGGATTCCGCTGACCCCAGGCGAAGGCGCGCTCGGCGACGCCGTCGTCTCGCCCGGCTCGGTCACCGAGGCGCTGGCGGCCGTCCAGGACTTCCTGGCCGGGCCCGGCGAACGGCTCGTGGTGCGCACACGGGGCGCGGTCGCCGTCGTTCCCGGCGACCGGGTGAGCGACCCTGAGGCCTCGGCCGTATGGGGTCTGGTCCGGTCCGCGCAGTCCGAGCACCCCGGCCGGTTCGTGCTCGTGGACGCCGACGAGCTGCCCGACGGCCTGTCGGTCGGCGACGAGGACCAGGTGGCGGTGCGCAGCGGCGCCGTCTACGTGCCCCGGCTCGTGCGCTGCGCCCCGGAGGCGTTCGACGGACGGCTGACGCAAGCGGGCACGGGCAGCCTGGACGACCTCGCCTTCCGGCCGTACGAGCAGGCCCCGCTCGGGCCCCGGGACGTGCGCGTCGCCGTGCGGGCGGCCGGCCTGAACTTCCGGGACGTGCTGATCGCCCTCGG
>NZ_JACBWZ010001114.1 GCF_013870595.1 Streptomyces sp. WELS2
GCCCGAAGGCGACACCCGGGCCGGCGGCACGGACACGGGCGACCCCGAGCCGAGCGGCCCCGAGTGGGGCGACACGGTCGACGCGGCCGCCGTGGTCACCGCGCAGATCGCGCTCGTGCTGGGCCACGACGACCCCGCGGACATCGATCCCACACTCACCTTCAAGGACCTCGGCTTCGACTCGGTCACCGGGCTCGAACTGCGCAACCGCCTGGCCGGCGCCCTCGACCTGCAACTCCCCTCCGGTCTCGTCTACGACCACCCGACGCCCGCGGAGCTGATCGACTGGCTGCGCACCGGCCCCGGCGACCGGCCGGCCCCCGCCGCCCCCGCCGACCACGACGACCCGGTCGTCATCGTGGGGATGGGCTGCCGCTTCCCCGGTGGGGTGGCCTCGCCCGACGACCTGTGGCGGCTCGTCGCCCAAGGGGTGGACGCGACCGGCGACTTCCCGGACGACCGCGGCTGGGACCTGGGTGGCCTGTACGACCCGGAACTGCGCGGCGCGGGCACCACGTACACCGCCCGGGGCGGGTTCCTGGAGGCGGCGGCCGGCTTCGACGCCCCGTTCTTCGGCATCTCGCCCCGCGAGGCGCTCGCCATGGACCCGCAGCAGCGGCTCGTGCTGGAGACGGCCTGGGAGACCTTCGAGCACGCCGGGATCGACCCGGCCTCGCTGCGCGGCAGCCACACCGGCGTGTTCACCGGCGTCTGGTCGTCCGGCTACGCGACCGGGCCGGGCCTGCCGGAGGACCTGGAGGGCTACCTCTTCACCGGAGTCGCGACCAGCGTCACGTCCGGCCGGGTCGCCTACCACCTCGGGCTGCGCGGTCCGGCGCTGTCCGTGGACACCGCCTGCTCGTCGTCCCTGGTCGCCGTCCACCTGGCCGCCCAGGCCCTGCGCGCGGGCGAGTGCTCGCTGGCGCTCGCCGGCGGTGTCACCATCATGGCGACACCGCTGGGCTTCACCGAGTTCTCCCGCCAGCACGGCCTCGCGGCGGACGGCCGCAGCAAACCCTTCGCCGCCGCGGCCGACGGCACCAGCTGGGCCGAGGGTGCCGGCCTGGTGCTGCTGGAACGCCTGTCGGACGCCCGCCGCAACGGCCACCGGGTGCTCGCGGTCGTCGCGGGAAGCGCGGTCAACCAGGACGGCGCCTCCAACGGCCTGGCCGCGCCCAACGGCCCCTCCCAGGAACGCGTCATCCGCCAGGCGCTGGCGAACGCCGGACTGGAACCGTCCGACGTGGACGCCGTCGAGGCCCACGGCACCGGCACCACCCTCGGCGACCCCATCGAGGCGCACGCCCTGCTGGCCGCCTACGGCCAGGGGCGGGACGAGCCGTTGTGGCTGGGGTCGGTGAAGTCCAACATCGGTCACACCCAGGCCGCCGCCGGCGTCGCGGGACTGATCAAGATGGTCATGGCGATGCGGCACGGCGAACTGCCGCGAACCCTGCACGTGGACGCCCCCACCCCGCACGTCGACTGGGCCTCGGGCGGCGTCCGGCTGCTCACCGAGGCCCGGCCGTGGCCGGAGCACGAGCACCCGCGCCGCGCCGGCATCTCGGCCTTCGGCATCAGCGGCACCAACGCCCACCTGATCATCGAGCAGTCCTCCGACCCGGACCCCGGCCACCTTCCCGAACCCGCCGGCCGGGCCGCCCCCACCGTCTGGCTGCTGTCCGCCAAGACCGACGCCGCACTGCGCGCCCAGGCCGAGCGGCTGCA
>NZ_JACBWZ010001115.1 GCF_013870595.1 Streptomyces sp. WELS2
CGGCGCCGATCCGCGGTGGCTGGCCCGGATCGACGCCGTCCGGGACATCCTCACGAGCGGCGGCCGTACCCTCGCCCAGGGCGCCCTCGCCTGGCTGTGGGCCCGCAGCCCGCGCACCGTGCCGATCCCCGGCTTCAGGACCGTCGCCCAGGCCGAGGAGAACGCCGGGGCGATCGCGAAGGGACCGCTCACCGCCGGCCGGCTGGCCGAGATCGACCACTTGCTCGGCAGATGACCGTCCCCAAGGCCCGGTCGGCCACGCCGACTTGCCCCGTCCTCCCGCCAGGCGGGTGATCCGGACCGTACGCCCCTCCGGACGCGGAACGTCTGCTCGTCGCGGTGTACGGTCCCCGGGTGCGTGAATGTTCCCGGCTCAGCCGGCGTGCCGTCCTCGGCCTGACGGCCGCCGCCCTGCCCTTGTCCATGGTCACCGACGCCGCCGCGGCCACCACGGTCGTCGGCGGCGAACGACTGGCCCGTACCGGCGTCCAGGTGCGCGGCGTCTCGGGACTGCCCGAGAAGCTCACCGCCCGCGCCTGGCTGGTCGCCGACTGCGCGAGCGGCGAGGTGCTCGCCTCGTTCGACGCGCACCGGCGGCTCGCGCCCGCGTCCACCCTGAAGATGCTGTTCGCCGACACCGTGCTGAAGAAGTTCGACCGCGCCCGGCGGTACAAGGTCACCGACGCCGACCTCGCCGACGTCCCGGCCGGATCCAGCCTCGTCGGCATCAAGCCCGGCATCACCTACACCGTCGAGCAGTTGTGGCAGGGCGTGTTCCTGCGGTCCGGCAACGACGCCGTGCACGTGCTGTCCCACATGAACGGCGGCATCGCCGAGACCGTCGCCGAGATGCAGGCCAAGGCCGAGGACCTGCAGGCCCTGGACACCCATGTGGTCAGCCCCGACGGCTTCGACCACAAGGGGCAGGTCTCCTCGGCGTACGACCTCACGCTCTTCGCCCGGCACGGGCTGAAGGACGCCGACTTCCGCCGTTACTGCGGCACGAGGACGGCCGACTTCCCGGCGGGCGGCAAGAAGACGTTCCAGATCCAGAACACCGACCGCCTGCTGACCGGGGCGTGGGGCCTGAAGACATATGAAGGCCTGATCGGTGTCAAGAACGGCTACACCAGTTACGCCGGCAACACGTTCACCGGCGCGGCCACCCGTGGCGGGCGCACCCTGCTGGTGACCGTGATGCACCCCGAGTCCGGCGGCAACGCCGTGTACGAGGAGACCGCCGCGCTGCTCGACTGGGGCTTCTCCTTCCGTGGAGGCGGCGCTGATCGTGGCCCTGGTCGCGGTGGGCGGCCCGGCGGCGGTGGCCACGGCGGCGGTGCTGGCCTACCGGATCATCACCGTGTGGGCGCCACTGCTGCCGGGGGCGGTGACACTGGGCGCGCTGGTGCGGCTGAAGGTCATCTGAGGCACCGGTTACCCGCCAGGCCCCGCCCGGCCGGCGCTCGCCCGTACCGGTGCGCTCGCCTCTCTCGCAGGTCGGCCGAGGTGGCGGGGGCCGGCGTGCCCCGCTCAGCCGGTGCTGACCCGTACCGGTCCGCCCTCGGGGTCGACGCGGTCGTGCCAGCGGGCGGTGAGGGTCAGGGGGCGGTGCGGCAGGGCAGCCCGGGGCACGGGCCGGGCGCGGTGCAGGAGGCGGCCGTCCTGGTGGACGTACAGGACCGGGCGGGGCAGCGGGATGCCGGTGCGCAGCAGGTGGCGGTCGG
>NZ_JACBWZ010001116.1 GCF_013870595.1 Streptomyces sp. WELS2
GTCGCCCAGGCCCTGCAAGGGCACCGGCTCGACCATCTCAACCTCGAACTGGTCGCGATGTCCCTGCTCGCCATCGCCCACGCCGACCGGCCCGCGCTGGCCGCCGACGCCTGCGACGGGCTGCTGGAGCGCGCCGTGGAGCGCCGGGCGACGACCTGGCGGGCCCTGCTCGGCTCCATCCGGGCCGAGATAGCCCTGCTCCAGGGGGATGTGACCACCGCGTCGCGGGGCGCGCTCGACGCGCTCGGCACCCTCGGCGCCCAGAGCTGGGGAGTGCTCATCGGCCTGCCGCTGGCGACGGCCGTCTCCGCGTACACCGCACTCGGCTCCTACGCCGAGGCCGAGGAACTGCTCAGGCACGATGTGCCGGAACCCATGTTCCGTACCGTGTTCGGCATCCAGTACCTGCGGGCCCGCGGCCACCACCACCTCGCCACCGACCGGCCGTTCGCGGCGCTGGGCGACTTCGAGACCTGCGGACGGCTGCTGCGCGAGGGCAACCCGAACCTCCAGAAAGGCATCCCCTGGCGGTCCGACCTGGCCCTGGCCAACCTGCGGATCGGCAAGGCCCGCACGGCCCGCGAGTGGGCCGAGGAACAGCTGCGACTGCCCGGCGGGCACAGCTCCCGGGCCCGGGCCATGGCCCTGCGGCTGCTGGCCGCGACCTGCAAGCCGCACCGCCGGGCCGCGCTGCTGCGGGAGGCGATCGACCTGCTCAAGAGGTGCGGCGACCGCTACGCGCTGGCCCAGGCGTACGCCGACCTGTCCGCCGCGCACTACGAACTCGGCGAGTACGCCCGGGCCCGGCTGGTGGCCCGGCAGGCGGCCCGGGAGGCCGAGGCCTGCCGGATCGAGTCGCCGGTCGACGCGCACCTGCTGGAGGATCCGGTACGGCCCGACGCCGCCGAGTCCGAGGACGGCCAGGCCCTCCTCAGCGACGCCGAGTGCCGGGTCGCCGGGCTGGCCGCGCTCGGCTACACCAACCGCGAGATCAGCACCCGGCTGCACGTCACGATCAGCACGGTGGAGCAGCACCTCACCCGGGTCTACCGCAAGTTGCAGGTGGCCAGCCGTGCGGAACTGCCGTCGAAAATGCTGGAACATCGCATCCCCAAGCTGTCGGACCGCTGGGCCGAGACCCACTCGTCGGCGGGCTGAGCGGTACGGCGTCGTCCCGTCGCCGTCCGGGGAGGGAAACCGCCGCGCGGCCCCACCGGGAGGTCACCGGTGGGGCCGCGTGCCGTGCGGCCGCGGTCAGCCGAAGCTGCCCAGTTCGTCGTCCAGGATGCCGAACAGCTCGTCGGCCGTGGCCGTCTCCAGCCCCGTCCCGCCGGTCTGCCCGGCGCCGTTCTCCCGCCACTCCCCGGTGCCGTCCCAGCGGGCGCTGAGGGTGCGCAGCCGGGCTGCCACCCGGGCGCGCTGCTCCTCGTCCAGCGCGGGCGAGTCCAGCGCGCCGCCCAACACCTCCTCCAGGCGCACCACTTCGGCCTCGATGTCGACCGGGCCGGCGGCGCTCCCGACACCCAGCTCGGCGAAGAGGTGCCGGGCGAGGGCGTCGGAGGTCGGGTAGTCGAAGGTGAGGGTGGTGGACAGCCGCAGCCCGGTGTCCGCGCCGAGCCGGTTGCGCAGTTCCAGCGCGGCCAGCGAGTCCACGCCCAGGTCGCCCAGGGGGCGCTCGGGGTCGACGGCGCCGGCGGAGCCGTGCCCGAGGACGTCGGCGA
>NZ_JACBWZ010001117.1 GCF_013870595.1 Streptomyces sp. WELS2
CGCACGGACCGGCCGAACCTGGGCCGGGAACTGGCGGCCCTGCCCGAGGACCGTCACGGACGACGGCGGTGCCGGTTCGCCGCGGCTTCGTCCCGCGCGCGTGCGCAAGGGCCGCCGACGACTTTCCCCTACACGATCGTGTAGTGCCGTGGCACCGGCCCGGCCCGCCCGTCGACCACCCTGGAGCGCAGGAGCCCGTTTCCGCGAAAGGCAGTTGTCGCGCATGCCCCCCACCACACTGCACCCCGAGCCCGCCGCCACCCTGCCCGGCGTCCCCGTCGTCGACATCAGCGCCACCGGCCCCGGCCGGACCCCCATCCAGCAGGTGATGGGACTGATGCGGGAGCACGGCCCGGTGCTGGTGCGCCGGCTGCACGGCCGGGACGCGCTGTTCGTCGCCGACACGGACCTGGTCGCCGACCTCGCCGACGAGGAGCGGTTCGCCAAGCACGTCGGGCCCGCCCTGGAGAACGTCCGCGAGTTCGCCGCCGACGGCCTGTTCACCGCGTACAACGACGAGCCCAACTGGGCCAAGGCGCACGACATCCTGATGCCCGCCTTCGCGCTCGGCTCGATGCGCACCTACCACCCGGTGATGCTGAAGGTCGCCCGCCGCCTCATCGACTCCTGGGACCGGGCGGCCCGGGAGGGCCGGCCCGTCGACGTGCCCGACGACATGACCCGCATGACGCTCGACACCATCGGACTGGCCGGATTCGCCTACGACTTCGGCTCCTTCGAACGCGCCGAACCGCACCCCTTCGTGGAGTCCATGGTCCGCTGCCTGGAATGGAGCATGACCCGCCTGGCCCGCACCCCCGGCGCGGACCACACCGCAGCCGACGCCGCCTTCCGGGCCGACGCCGACTACCTCGCCCGGGTCGTGGACGACGTCATCGCCGCCCGCACCGGCACCGACCAGAGCGGCGCCGAGGACCTGCTCGGGCTGATGCTCAGCGCCCCGCACCCCGCCGACGGCACCACCCTGGACCCGGCCAACATCCGCAACCAGGTCATCACCTTCCTGATCGCCGGCCACGAGACCACCTCCGGCGCCATGTCCTTCGCCCTGTACTACCTCGCCAAGCACCCCGCCGTGCTCCGGCTCGTCCAGCGCGAGGCCGACGCGCTGTGGGGCAGCGCCCCCGACCCCGAGCCGACGTACGACGACATCGGCCGGCTCACCTACACCCGCCAGGTCCTGAACGAGGCGCTGAGGCTGTGGCCGACGGCCGCCGCGTTCAGCCGGCACGCCCGCGAGGACACCCTGCTCGGCGGCCGGATCCCGCTGCGCGCCGGCCAGGCCGTCACCGTGCTCGCGCCGATGCTGCACCGCCAGCCCGTGTGGGGCGACAACCCGGAGCTGTTCGACCCCGAGCGGTTCACCCCCGAGGCCGAGGCGGCCCGCCCGGTGCACGCCTACAAGCCGTTCGGCACCGGTGAACGCGCCTGCATCGGACGGCAGTTCGCGCTGCACGAGGCGACCATGCTGCTCGCCCTGCTGGTCCACCGCTATCGGCTGCACGACCACACCGGCTACCGGCTCACCGTGAAGGAGACCCTCACCCTCAAGCCCGAGGGCCTCACCCTCACGCTCACCCCGCGCACCGCCGCCGACCGCGCGCACGCCCCGCTGCCCGGCACCGCCCCCGCGCCCGCCCAGGACACCCCGGCCCCGGACACCCTCCCGGCCCGGGTCCGGCCCGGCACGCGCGCCCT
>NZ_JACBWZ010001118.1 GCF_013870595.1 Streptomyces sp. WELS2
CTCCGCACCGGCCGGCCGCGCTCGGTCCACGACCGCTACCGCGTCGCCAGCATCACCAAGACCTTCGTCGCCACCGTCCTGCTCCAGCTGGAAGGGGAAGGCCGGCTCTCCCTGGACGACCCGGTGGACACCTGGCTGCCCGGCCTGGTCCGCGGCCACGGCCACGACGGCCGCCGGATCAGCGTGCGCGGGCTGCTCAACCACACCAGCGGCATCCACGACTACGTCGCCGACGACGACTTCCGCCGCGACCACTTCACCGAGGACGGCTTCTTCCGGCACCGCTACGACACCCTCGCCCCCCGGGACCTGGTGGCCGTGGCGATGCGGCACGCCCCCGACTTCGCGCCGGGCACCTCCTGGGGGTACTCCAACACCAACTACGTCCTGGCCGGAATGGTGATCGAGCGGGTGACGGGCCACCCGTACGCCACCGAGGTCACCCGCCGGATCATCACCCCGCTGCGCCTGACGGCCACCTCCCTGCCCGGCACCCGGACCGGTGTGCCGCGCCCGAGCGGCAGGGCCTACTCGACGTTCGGCGTCCCCGGCGGCCCGGCCCGCGACGTCACGGCCCTCAACCCCTCCCTGGCCTCCTCCGCGGGCGAGATGATCTCCGACTCCGCCGACCTCACCCGCTTCTACGGCGCCCTGCTCGGCGGCCGGCTGCTGCCGCCGGACAGGCTGAGGGAGATGGAGACCACCGTGGACACCAAGGTGCGACCCGGCGTCCGCTACGGCCTCGGCCTCATGGAGACCCGGCTGGCCTGCGGGACCCACGTCTGGGGCCACACCGGAGGGATCCACGGCTCGGTGTCCGAGGCGGCGGCGACGGCCGACGGCCGGCACGCCCTGGCGGTCGACTTCGACGGCGACTGGAGCGGGGACACCACGGCCGTGCTCGAGGCGGAGTTCTGTCAGCCGGAGACGCGGGAGAGCACCGGCAGGTAGCCGAGCGACTGGCCCGGCGCCGTGGGGTGGTAGGACTCGGTGATCGCCAGGATGTCCACGCTGTGCAGCCAGGGCCGGGAGGAGCAGATCTCGTGCCCGGCGAAGGCGGCGGTGACATCGGCGAAGGTGAACCCGTGGGCGGCGGCGCGCCCCGCGATCACCTCGTTGAGGTGGTCCACGGCGTCGTTCAGGGCCGCGCGCTCGCCGTCCTGGAGGCCGAGCACGCAGGCACCCCTGAGGTGGTACAGGTGCGGGTAGCCCAGCACCACGACCCGGGCGGCCGGCGCCCGGTCCCGGATGGCCGTGTAGAGGCGGTCCAGGCGGTCCGTCAGCGTCCCGTCCATGGTGTCCACGGCCCGGGACACGGCGGTGTGGCAGCGTTCGGAACCGCCGATCGCGCAGACCGCCATGGTCCCGGCGAAGCCCGAGTCGCTGCCGCCGACGGTGAGGGTGACCAGGGAGGTGCGCGCGCTGAGATGGCCGAGCTGCTCGGCCAGCACGTCCTCGGTGCCGGCGCCGTTGCACGCGGCGAAGCTGAACGTCGCCGGCGCGTGGGCCTCGGCCCACAGCACCGGGTAGGCCCGGCTGCTGCGCTTGCACTCCTTGCCGGAGGCCAGGTAGTCGCCGGCGCCCACACCGGAGGAGTAGGAGTCGCCGAGGGCCACATAGCCGCCGGCCGGGGCGCGGGGCGGCGCCTGGGCGGTCGCGGACCCGGCATCGCGCTGTCCTCCGCGGTCGTCCTGGCCGGGCATCTGGCCCTGTTCGC
>NZ_JACBWZ010001119.1 GCF_013870595.1 Streptomyces sp. WELS2
GATCGCCGTGCTGTTCTCGGTGGCCGCCTTCGCGTACGCCCTCGATCTCATCAGCAAGATGCTCGTCGTCGCCCGGCTGGAGGGCCGCGCGCCGATCCGGGTCGTCGGGGACCTGCTGGAACTGCACGTCATCCGCAACCCCGGCGCCGCCTTCAGCTTCGGCGCGGCCTTCACGGTGATCTTCTCGCTGATCGCCGCGATCGTGATCGTGGTGATCATCCGGCTGGCCCGCAAGCTGTACAGCTTCCCCTGGGCGATCGCGCTCGGCCTGCTGCTCGGCGGCGCGCTCGGCAACCTCACCGACCGGATCTTCCGGGCGCCGGGCGTCTTCGAGGGCGCGGTGGTGGACTTCATCGCGCCCAAGGGGTTCGCGGTGTTCAACCTCGCCGACTCGGCGATCGTGTGCGGCGGCATCCTGATCGTGGTGCTGTCCTTCTACGGCCTGGACCCGGACGGCACGGTCCACAAGGACTGAGGCGGGAGCCGGAACCGGGGCGTTGTCCACAGGCTCGTTCGGTGGCTCGCGGCCCGTCCGGCATACTCGACGGGTGAGCACGATTCCCGAGATCCGTACCCTGCCCGTGCCCGACGGCCTGGAGGGCGAGCGCGTCGACGCCGCCATCTCCCGCATGTTCGGCTTCTCCCGCACGAAGGCGGCGGAGCTGGCCGCGGCCGGCAAGGTCCAGGTCGACGGCGCGGTGGTCGGCAAGTCCGAGCGGGTGCGCGGCGGCGCCTGGATGGAGGTCGAGATGCCGCAGGCGCCCGCGCCGGTCCAGGTGGTCGCGGAGCCGGTCGAGGGCATGGAGATCGTGCACGACGACGACGACGTGGTGGTGATCGTCAAGCCGGTCGGCGTGGCCGCGCACCCGTCGCCGGGCTGGTCCGGCCCGACCGTCATCGGTGGTCTCGCCGCCGCCGGGTACCGGATCTCCACCTCCGGCGCCGCCGAGCGCCAGGGCATCGTGCACCGCCTGGACGTGGGCACCTCGGGCCTGATGGTGGTCGCCAAGTCCGAGTACGCGTACACGTCGCTCAAGCGCCAGTTCAAGGAGCGCACGGTCGACAAGCGCTACCACACGCTGGTCCAGGGCCACCCGGACCCGACGAGCGGCACCATCGACGCCCCCATCGGCCGTCACCCGAACCACGACTACAAGTGGGCGGTCACCGCCGAAGGCAAGCCGTCGGTGACCCACTACGACCTCATCGAGGCCTTCCGCGCCGCCTCCCTGCTGGACGTGAAGCTGGAGACGGGACGCACCCACCAGATCCGCGTCCACATGTCCGCCCACCGCCACCCGTGCGTCGGCGACCTCACCTACGGCGCCGACCCGACGCTCGCCAAGCGGCTGCGCCTGACCCGCCAGTGGCTGCACGCCGTCCGCCTCGGCTTCGAGCACCCCGGTGACGGCCGCTGGGTCGAGTTCGAGAGCGACTACCCAGAAGACCTCCGGAAGGCCCTGGACCAGGTCCGGGAGGAGACGTGGGCGTGAGCCCGCGCTGCACCGTCCGGGTCGCCGAGGACCCCGCCGACCGCGAGGCCTGCTTCGCGGTCCGCAAGGAGGTCTTCGTGGTCGAACAGGGCGTCGCGGAGGACATCGAGTACGACGCCCACGACGCCGTGGCCGTGCACGTGCTGGCGGTCGGCGAGGACGGCCGGCCGCTGGGCACCGGGCGGCTGCTGTACGGCGAGGCGGCGGCGGACCGGACC
>NZ_JACBWZ010000112.1 GCF_013870595.1 Streptomyces sp. WELS2
CCCGCCCCCTGACCCGCCCCGCGACCGCCCCGGGCCCGTCCCCGGGGCGGCCCGCATCAGGGCTTTCATCCCCTGACAGCCGTCCGCGCCAGGACGAGCCGTCCGGTGTCCGCCGCCGGGGCGCCGGCCGGGGTGCCGCCGGTCAGAGGGCGTCGGGGCCGCGCTCGCCGGTCCGTACCCGGACGACCGTCTCGACGGGGACGGCCCAGACCTTTCCGTCGCCGATCTTCCCGGTCCGGGCGGCCCCGACCACCGCGTCGATCACGTCCTCGGCGACCGCGTCCTCCACGACCACCTCGATCCGCGCCTTCGGCACCAGGTCGACCCGGTACTCGGCCCCCCGGTACACCTCGGTGTGCCCGTGCTGCCGGCCGTAGCCGCTGGCCTCGGTCACGGTCAGCCCGTGCACCCCCAGCTCGCTCAGGGCGGCCTTGACCTCGTCCAGACGGTACGGCTTGACGATCGCGGTGATGAGCTTCATGCCTGGGTCTTGACCTTCTGGGCGGTGAGCGGGGCGGAGTGGGAGACCGGGGCGCCGTGGCCCAGGACGCCGTGATCGTATGCGGTCTCGGCGTGCACCGTAAGGTCCAGACCGGTGTACTCCTGCTCCTCGCTCGCCCGGAAGCCCAGCACCTTGTCGAGCAGCCTGCCCACGGCGTACGTCACCGAGAACGCGTACGCCGCCACGGCCGCCACCGCCAGCAGCTGCCGGCCGAGCGGGGCGAGCCCGCCGCCGTGGAACAGGCCCTCCGCGCCGCCGGTCATCGCCTTCTCGGCGAACAGGCCGATCAGCACGGTGCCGATGATCCCGCCGACCAGGTGGACGCCGACCACGTCCAGGGAGTCGTCGTAGCCCAGCTTGAACTTCCAGCTCACCGCGTAGGAGCAGACGACACCGGCGGCCAGGCCCACGACCAGGGCGCCGAGCAGGGAGACCGTGCCGCAGGACGGGGTGATCGCGACCAGGCCGGCCACCGCGCCGGAGGCCGCGCCCAGGGTGGTCGGGTGGCCGTCGCGCCGCTGCTCCACGAAGAGCCAGCCCAGCAGGCCGGTGCAGCCGGCGGCGAGCGTGTTGAGGAACGCGGCGGCGGCGAGGCCGTTCGCGCCGAGCGCGGAACCGGCGTTGAAACCGAACCAGCCGAACCACAGCAGACCGGCGCCCAGGACCACCATGGGCAGGTTGTGCGGGCGCATGGCCTCCTTCTTGAAGCCCAGCCGGGGCCCGAGGACCAGGCACAGGGCGAGACCGGAGGCACCGGAGGTGATCTCGACGGGCAGTCCCCCGGCGAAGTCGAGGGCGCCGAGCCGGTTCGCGATCCAGCCGCCCGGGCCCCACACCCAGTGGGTGACCGGAACGTATACCAGCAGGGTCCACACCGGGACGAAGACCAGCCAGGCCGGGAATTTCGTGCGGTCCGCGACCGCGCCGCTGATCAGCGCGGCCGTGATGATCGCGAAGGTGAGCTGGAAGGCGGCGAACAGCACGGTGGGGACCGTGCCGTGGACGCTGTCCGGGCCGAGGCCGCGCATCCCGGCGTGCTCCAGGCCGCCGAGCAGGCCGCCGCCAAGGTCGTCGCCGAAGGCGAGCGAGTAGCCGGCCGCCAGCCAGACCACCGTGACCAGGGCGATCGACACGAAGCTCATCATCAGCATGTTGAGGACGCTCTTCGTGCGGACCATGCCGCCGTAGAACAGGGCCAGGCCCGGGGTCATCAGCAGGACGAGGGCGGTCGCGGCGAGCAGCCAGGCGGTGTCGCCGGTGTCGGCGTGGGGTGCGGCGAGGGTCACGGGCGTCTCCAACGGGTGGGGGCTGCGTCAGAGGGTCACCGGTGTGCGTTTCCGGTCGCGTACGGGTGTGTTTCCGTGACGTTTCGTCGCTGTGGGGCTCCCGGAAGCTCACCGGCGGGGGCCGCGGGCGGCGGTGGTACGGCGCGGCTTCGTGGATCAGGGACAATGGGCGGCATGAGCGTTCGTACCCAGACTTCCGAGCAGCCGGCCGAGTCCGTCCACCGCGCCGGCTTCGCCTGCTTCGTGGGCCGCCCCAACGCGGGCAAGTCCACCCTGACGAACGCTCTGGTCGGGCAGAAGGTGGCGATCACCTCCAACCGCCCGCAGACCACCCGGCACACGGTGCGGGGCATCGTGCACCGGCCGGACGCCCAGCTGATCCTGGTCGACACCCCCGGGCTGCACAAGCCGCGCACCCTGCTCGGCGAGCGGCTGAACGACGTGGTCCGCACGACCTGGGCCGAGGTCGACGTGATCGGCTTCTGCCTGCCGGCGGACCAGAAGATCGGCCCCGGTGACCGGTTCATCGCCAAGGAACTGGCCGGCATCAAGAAGACGCCGAAGGTCGCCATCGTCACCAAGACCGACCTGGTCGACTCCAAGGCCCTCGCCGAGCAGCTGATCGCCATCGACCAGCTGGGCAAGGAGCTGGGCATCGAGTGGGCGGAGATCGTGCCGGTGTCGGCGGTCGGCGCCAAGCAGGTGGACCTGCTGGCCGACCTGCTGATCCCGCTGCTCCCCGAGGGGCCGGCGCTCTACCCCGAGGGCGATCTGACGGACGAGCCCGAGCAGGTGATGGTGGCCGAGCTGATCCGCGAGGCCGCGCTGGAAGGCGTGCGCGACGAACTGCCGCACTCCATCGCGGTGGTCGTGGAGGAGATGCTCCCGCGCGAGGACCGCCCCGCCGACCGTCCCCTCCTCGACATCCACGCCAACGTCTACATCGAGCGCCCCAGCCAGAAGGGCATCATCATCGGCCCCAAGGGCAAGCGCCTGAAGGAGGTCGGCATCAAGTCCCGCAAGCACATCGAGGCGCTGCTGGGCACGCCGGTCTTCCTCGACCTGCACGTCAAGGTGGCCAAGGACTGGCAGCGCGACCCCAAGCAGCTGCGCAGGCTGGGCTTCTGAGGCCTCACCCGCGCTGGGCCCGCAGCACCTCGCGGTACCAGTGGTACGACGCCTTCGGGGTGCGCTCCAGCGTCGTGTAGTCCACGTGCACCAGGCCGAAGCGGCGGGTGTAGCCCTCGGCCCACTCGAAGTTGTCCATGAGGGACCACACGAAGTAGCCGCGGACGTCGGCACCGGCGGCGCGGGCGGTGTGGACGGCGCGGATGTGGGCGTCCAGGTAGGCGATGCGGTCCTGGTCGTCGACGCCTTCGTAGGAGCAGCCGTTCTCGGTGACGAGCACGGGCGGGAGCCGGTCGCCGTAGCGGTCGCGAAGGCCGGTGAGGAGTTCGGTCAGGCCCTCGGGGACCACCGGCCAGCCGAAGTCGGTCACCGGGCGGCCCTCGATCTCCCGGACCGAGAAGGGCAGTTCGGCGGGGAGTGCCAGGCCGCCGTACTCGCCGTTGCCGTCCCCGGGGGCACCGACCCGCGACGGCGCGTAGTAGTTGACGCCGTACCAGTCGACGGGTCCGGCGATGACCTCGAGGTCCTCCGCCGCGTTCTCGCCCATCAGCTCCGCCATGCCCTCCGGGTACGCGCCCAGCAGCACCGGCTCGGCGAACAGCCGGTTGAGCAGGGCGTCGTAGAGGTCCGCCGCCGCGATGTCGGCCGGGTCGTCGGACGCGGGCCACACCGGGCCGTGGGAGTTGGCGATGCCGATGTCCGCCGCGCCGGCCGCCCGCAGCGCCCGCAGGGCGAGGCCGTGGGCGAGGAGCTGGTGGTGGGCGACGGGCAGGGCGTCGAACAGCAGCCGCCGGCCGGGGGCGTGGGCGCCGATCGCGTGGCCCAGCAGGGTGTGTTCCGCCGGTTCGTTGAGGGTGATCCAGGTGGCCACCCGGTCACCGAGCCGGTCCGCCACCACCGACACGTAGTCGGCGAACCGGTACGCCGTGTCCCGGTCCAGCCAGTCCAGCGCGGCGGGCAGGTCCCAGTGGAAGAGGGTGGGCACGGGCCGTACGCCCGCCGCGCACAGCTCGTCCACCAGCCGGTCGTAGAAGTCCAGGCCGCCGGGGGAGTTCACCCGGGGCCAGGAGACGGAGAAGCGGTACGCGTCCACGCCGAGGTCCGCGAGCAGGGCCACGTCCTCGGTGTAGCGGTGGTAGTGGTCGCAGGCCACCGCCGCCGTCGAGCCGTCCCGCACCCGCCCCGGCCCGGCCGTGAACACGTCCCAGACGGACGGCTCCCGCAGTGCGGCCGCGCCCTCGATCTGGTGGGCCGAGGTCGACACGCCCCACAGGAAGCCGGCCGGGAAGCGGGGTATCTCGGTGCCTGCGTCAGTCGCCATGGGCCGGATCATCCGCACCCCCGGCGACGGAAGTCAACGCCTCGTCAGGCGCCTTCCTTCAGTACCCGTGTGACCAGCTCCCTCTGGTCGTCCGTGAGCCGGGGATCGGCCGTGTACACCGTGCGGCCGCCGACCGTGATCTCGTAGCTGAAGCCGTCCGGAATGCCCACGGAGGGCACGCTCCGGCCGGACGCGAGGACGCGCCCGGCCAGGGCCTGCCACTCCTCGGCGTCGGGCCGGCCGGAGATGTCCACCTCGGCCTCGCGCTCGATGCCCGCGAAACCACCTGTACGCCGTACTCGAATACGCATGGGTACGTGTCTAGTACGGAACTACAGCGTGCGCACCCCCACCTGTTCCCAGGCCTTCTGCACGGCCCGCAGTTCGTCCCCGGCGCCGTACCGTTCCCGGGCCGCCTTCACCGTCAGCGTGGCGAAGTCGGTGAACTGGGCGTCCTCCTTGAGGTCGCCGCCGGTCAGCACGTCGTACCAGATCTGCCCGGCCTTCTCCCAGGAGTGGCCGCCGAGGGCGGTGGCGGTCAGGTAGAAGGCGTGGTTGGGGATGCCGGAGTTGATGTGCACACCGCCGTTGTCGCGGCTGGTGCGGACGTAGTCCTCCATCCGCGCCGGCTGCGGGTCCTTGCCGAGGACGTCGTCGTCGTACGCCGTGCCCGGGGCCTTCATCGAGCGCAGGGCCTTGCCGGTGACGCGCGGCGCGAGCAGCCCGGCGCCGATCAGCCAGTCGGCCTCGGCGGCGGTCTGGCCGAGGGTGTACTGCTTGATCAGCGAGCCGAAGACATCGGAGACCGACTCGTTGAGCGCGCCGGACTGGCCGTGGTAGTCGAGGTTGGCGGTGTGCTGGGTGACGCCGTGGGTCAGCTCGTGGCCGATGACGTCGACCGGGATGGTGAAGTCGAGGAAGACCTCGTTGTCCCCGTCGCCGAAGACCATCTGCTCGCCGTTCCAGAAGGCGTTGTCGTAGCCCTCGCCGAAGTGCACGGTGGCGTCCAGCGGCAGGCCGTTGCCGTCGATGGAGTGCCGGCCGTACACCTTCAGATACAGGTCGAAGGTGGCGCCGAGGCCCGCGTAGGCCCGGTTGACGGAGGCGTCGGAGCCGGGCTCGGAGCCCTCCTCGCGGACCTTGGTGCCGGGCAGGTCCTGGGTGTGCTCGGCGTCGTAGACGGTGCGGTGCGGCCGGTCGGCGGCGGCGCCCTCGGGCGGGGCGACGGCGGCGGCGCCGATCACCGTGGTCAGGCGGCGCTTGGTGCGCTGGTAGGCGTCGTGCTCCAGGGACCGGCGGGCCGGTCCGGACAGGGCGGGGTCGTCGTGCCGGGCGAGCTTGTCGAGGACGTGCGGCGGCACGATCGTGCAGAAGACGGGCTCGAAGCCCCCTTTGCTGGTCATACCTGGCACCATCGCATTGTGTGACCTCACTGTCACTACCTGTCACCATGATTGGTGAAATACCCGGACAACGCTGGCCACGCTGCGTGACGTTGTGCTACGGCGATGTGGTATAGCGCACTCTTTGTCCCGGTTTGCCGTGGGGTCCCGCATACTGGGACAGGCCCGCGCGCCCGGAACGGCTCGGCTAGGCTGCGGAGCATCATGCGTTCCTGGCTGCTTCTTCTTAGCTGCCGCGGCGAGGGTCTGTAGTCGAGGCCGACTCCCTCCCCGCGGAGCTCGGCGTTGCGTCGTCGGCCGTCCGTCCGGATAACCGGGACACCCCGAGGAGCCCACGCATCATGGCCAACCGCCAGCAGCCCAGCCCCATGCCGATCCACAAGTACGGCCGCTACGAGCAGGTCGGCATCCCGGACCGCACCTGGCCCGAGAAGCGGATCACCGCCGCGCCCCGCTGGCTCTCCACCGACCTGCGCGACGGCAACCAGTCGCTGATCGACCCGATGTCGCCCGAGCGCAAGCGCCGGATGTTCGACCAGCTGGTGAAGATGGGCTACAAGGAGATCGAGGTCGGCTTCCCCGCCTCCGGCCAGACCGACTTCGACTTCGTGCGCTCGATCATCGAGGAAGAGGGCGCGATCCCGGACGACGTCACGATCTCGGTGCTCACCCAGGCCCGCGAGGACCTGATCGAGCGCACGGTGGAATCCCTCAAGGGCGCCAAGCGCGCCACCGTCCACCTGTACAACGCCACCGCGCCGGTCTTCCGCCGGGTCGTCTTCCGCGGCTCCAAGGACGACATCAAGCAGATCGCCGTCGACGGCACCCGCCTGGTGATGGAGTACGCCGAGAAGCTGCTGGGCCCCGAGACCGAGTTCGGCTACCAGTACTCGCCGGAGATCTTCACCGACACCGAGCTGGACTTCGCCCTGGAGGTCTGCGAGGCGGTCATGGACGTCTGGCAGCCCGGCCCGGACCGCGAGATCATCCTCAACCTGCCCGCCACCGTGGAGCGTTCCACCCCGTCCACGCACGCGGACCGCTTCGAGTGGATGCACCGCAACCTGACCCGCCGCGAGTACGTCTGCCTGTCCGTGCACCCGCACAACGACCGCGGCACGGCCGTGGCCGCCGCCGAGCTGGCCCTGATGGCCGGCGCCGACCGCGTCGAGGGCTGCCTGTTCGGCCAGGGCGAGCGCACCGGCAACGTCGACCTGGTCACCCTGGGCATGAACCTGTTCTCCCAGGGCGTCGACCCGCAGATCGACTTCTCCGACATCGACGAGATCCGCCGTACGTGGGAGTACTGCAACCAGATGGAGGTCCACCCGCGCCACCCGTACGTGGGCGACCTGGTCTACACGTCCTTCTCCGGCTCCCACCAGGACGCCATCAAGAAGGGCTTCGACGCCATGGAGGCCGAGGCGAGGGCCAAGGGCGTCACCGTCGACGACATCGAGTGGGCGGTGCCCTACCTGCCCATCGACCCCAAGGACGTCGGCCGCTCCTACGAGGCCGTCATCCGGGTCAACTCCCAGTCCGGCAAGGGCGGCATCGCCTACGTCCTGAAGAACGACCACAAGCTGGACCTGCCGCGCCGGATGCAGATCGAGTTCTCCAGGATCATCCAGGCGAAGACCGACGCCGAGGGCGGCGAGATCACGCCGAAGGACATCTGGGCCGTCTTCCAGGACGAGTACCTGCCCAACCCGGACAACCCCTGGGGCCGCATCCAGGTGCGGACCGGCCAGTCCACCACGGACACCGACGGCGTGGACACCCTCACCGTCGAGGCCACCGTCGACGGCCGGGACACCGTCCTGACCGGCTCCGGCAACGGTCCGATCTCGGCCTTCTTCGACGCCCTGCACACCCTGGGCATCGACGTACGCCTGCTGGACTACCAGGAGCACACGATGAGCGAGGGCGCCTCCGCGCAGGCCGCCTCCTACATCGAATGCGCCATCGACGGCAAGGTCCTGTGGGGGATCGGCATCGACGCGAACACCACCCGCGCCTCGCTGAAGGCGGTCGTCTCCGCGGTCAACCGCGCCACCCGCTGACGGTCTCCCCGCCCGCACCCCGCCCGCCGCGCACGGCCGGCGGGGTGCCGCTTTCCGGCCAACGCGCCCCCAGGTCACGGAAAGGTCTCCTACGGGGTACTGACTCCGCCTCCGAGATGTGGCTAACATCACGCCAGCGCGGCGATGTTGCCGCGCGGTTACGGAGGTGCGACGTGCTGCCAGTACGGGGACGAGACGGCCGTGCCACCGGGGCCCTGCGCATCATGGGCACCCGCACCGCGTGGACGCCCGTCGGCGACGGAGAGTTCTTCTGTCCCGGCTGCGGCGGCGACCGCAACTACCAGCGGCTCACCGGCCGCCGCAGGCTCACCCTGTTCGGCGTGCCCCTGCTGCCGCGCGGCGAGACCGGACCGGTCGTGGAGTGCGCCGCCTGCCGGCACCACTTCGGCACCGACGTCCTGGGCCACCCCACCACCCGCCGCTTCTCCGCGATGCTCCGCGACGCCGTGCACACCGTCGCCCTCGCGGTCCTCGCCGCGGGCGGCACCTCCTCCCGCACGGCCCTGGAGACGGCCGCCGCCACGGTCCGCGCGGCCGGCTTCGCCGACTGCACCGAGGAACAGCTCGCCGCGCTGGTCGACGCCCTCGCCGCCGACACCGGCCGCTACTTCGAACAGCCCTCCGGCGCCGGGCTGACCATAGAGCTGCACGAGGCCCTGGACCCGCTCGCCCCGCACCTCGCCCCGGCCGGCCGCGAGGCGCTGCTCCTCCAGGGCGCCCACATCGCCCTCGCCGACGGCCCCTACACCCCCGCCGAACGCGACGCCCTCGCCACCGTCGGCGCGGCCCTCACCATCCGCGCCGACGACGTGGGCCGGCTGCTGGCCGCCGCCCGCACCCCCTCCTGATCACCCTGTCGGAGTAAGGACGGCGCCGCCGTCGCGGGCAGCATCAGGGCGTGACCCCGCGCAGCCGCTCCCTCGCGACCGTCCTCGCCCTCCTCACCGCGCTCGGCGCCCTCACCGTGCTCACCACCCGGCAGCCCGCGCACGCGGCGTCCGGCGCCTGCGACTCCTCCGTGCCGTACGTCTCCGGACAGGGCGGCTACGCCGTCTACCGCATCCCCGCCGTGGTGCGGACCCGGTCCGGCACCCTCCTCGCCTTCGCCGAGGGCCGCCGCGGCGGCGCCCAGGACAGCGGGGACATCGACGTCGTGCTGCGCCGCTCCGCCGACGGCGGCTGCACCTGGGGCCCGCTGACGGTGGTCGCCGCCGGCCACGGCGACACCCGGGGCAACCCGGCCCCCGTCGTCGACCCGCGCACCGGCATCATCGTCCTGGTGACCTGCGGCAACAGCGGCAGCGCGACCGAGGCGCAGATCATGCGCGGCGAGGTCGCCCCCGAGCGGGGCCGCCGGGTCTACGTCCAGCGCAGCGCGGACGACGGCCGGCACTTCACCGCCCCCCGGGACATCACCGCCGCGGTCAAGCGCCCGGACTGGCGCTGGTACGCCACCGGCCCCGGCCACGCCCTCGCCCTCACCCACGGCCCCCATGCCGGCCGGCTGCTGATCCCCGCCGACCACTCCGCGGCCCCGCCCGCCGGCTCCCCCGACACCGGCCAGGAGGCCAAGTACTACGGCGGCCACGCCCTCTACAGCGACGACACCGGCCACACCTGGCACCTCGGCTTCGTGGACGCGGACTACGACGGCGTGACCAACGCCAACGAGACCAGCGCCGCCCAGCTCCCCGACGGCCGCGTCTACCTCTCCGCCCGCGACCAGAACGGCACCGCGCCCGGCAACCGGCTCGACGGCTACTCCAGCGACGGCGGTCAGACCCTGGACCGCCCCTACGCCGTCCAGCCCGCCCTGAACACCGTCCCCGTCGTCCAGGGCAGCGTCCTGCAGCCCGACACCCCGGGCGCGCCCCTGCTGTTCTCCGCGCCCTCCGTGCCCACCGCCCGCCGCGCCCTCGCCCTGTGGGCCGGCCCGGACGCCGGCCGCACCTTCCTCCCGCTGCTCACCCTCACCGACCGCCGCTGCGCCTACTCCGACCTCGTCCAGCTCGGCCCCCACCACATCGGCGTCCTCTACGAGACCGGCACCGACAGCCCCTACGAGACCCTGGAGTTCCGCCGCGTCCCGCTGCCCTGAAGGCCACGGGGCGGACGGGTGCCTTCCGGCCACCCGGGAGGGGATGATGTGGTGCGCTGATCGACTACGACGGGGGCGTCCGGCATGAGCACCAGTACGAGCACGAGCACGAGCAGAGCCGAGGAGTTCGAGGAGCTGCGGCCCCTGCTGTTCTCCATCGCCTACCGGATCCTCGGCAGCGTCGGCGAGGCCGAGGACGCCGTCCAGGAGACCTGGCTGCGCTACACCGCCTCACCGGTCCGGCCCCGGTCGGCCAAGGCGTTCCTGTCGGCCACGGTGACCCGGCTGTCCATCGACGTACTGCGCTCGGCCCGGGTCCGCCGGGAGGCCTACGTCGGCCCCTGGTTCCCCGAGCCGCTGCTCGCCGACCCCTACCAGGACCCGGAGCGGTCGGCGGAGCTGGCCGACTCGGTGTCGATGGCCGCCCTGCTGCTCCTGGAGCGGCTCAGCCCGCCGGAGCGCGCGGTCTTCGTGCTGCGGGAGGTGTTCGACTTCGGCTTCCCCGAGATCGCCCGGGCCGTCGACCGCTCGGAGCCGGCCTGCCGCCAGCTCCTGGTGCGTGCCCGGCGCCACATGAGCGAGGGCCGGCCCCGCTTCGCGGCGGACCGCACCGAGCGGGAGGAACTTGCCTCCCGCTTCTTCGACGCCCTGCGCGAGGGTGATGTCACCGGGCTGCGGGACCTGCTCGCCGCCAATGTGTCGATGGCCGGCGACGGCGGCGGCAAGGCGCCCCAGCTGGCCCGGAGCGTCCTGGGTGCGGAGAACGTGGCCCGGCTGCTCGCCGCCGTCTTCCCCCGGCTCGCCGGGATCGGGGTCACCTGCGAGCCGCACCAGGTCAACGGGCAGCCCGGCGCGGTCTTCCGGGACCCGGAGGGCCGGGTGCTCAACGCCGTGGCGCTCGACGTCCTCGAGGGGCGGATCCAGGCCATCCGCATCGTGGTCAACCCCGACAAGCTCGGCCACCTGGGCCCGGTGGCGGACGCCTGGGCCGTGCACCACGCGCTGCGTGAGACACGCCGGGGAACGCGCTGAGCACCGCACGCGGGCGCGCACGGTGACTCCGGCACGCCGGGCGCCCGCCGCGCATCGCGACCTTCGGCGGGTGCCGGTGTCCGGCGGGGGTGTCCCTGCGCCGGGTGTGTGCCGGGGCCGTTGCGCGTCGGGCGTCTGCCGGGTGCCGTGCCCTTCGGGTGGACGCCGGTGTCCGGCGGGGGCGTTCCGCGTCCGGCGCGGGGCCGTTCCGTCGTGCACCGAGCCCCGGCGGCACCGTGCACGTGTCAGTGCCGGTTCGTGTCCTGGCCCAGCAGGCCCGCCGCCGCGAGGAACTTGCCGACCCGCTCGACCTCCTCCCCGGACAGCGGGACCTGCGGCTCGGCGGTCACCGGGCAGTCGATGACACCGCGCAGGTGCAGGGCCGCCTTGAACGCGCCCAGCGCCGCCGAACTGCCGCCCATCCGCGCCGGATCGCCCACTCCGACCATCCCGAACAGGGCGCACAGCCGCTCCTGTTCGGCCCGCGCGCCCTCCCGGTCCGCCGCCCGGCAGTGCCGGTACAGCCGGACGTAGCCGTGCGGGTCGACGTTGGCCAGGCCCGGCACCGCCCCGTCCGCGCCCAGCTCCAGCGCCGCGTCGGTGATCTGCTCCGAGCCGGTCAGCACCCCGAACCCCGGGTGCGCGCGGGAGCCCGTGACCAGCTCCCGGAAGGCCGCCAGGTCACCGCTGGAGTCCTTGATCCCGGCCAGGACGCCGTCCCCGGCGAGCCCCAGCACCAGGTCCGCGGGCAGCTTGGTGTGCACGGCCACCGGAATGTCGTAGGCGATCACCGGGACGGGGCTGGCGGCGGCGGTCCGGCGGTAGTGGCGGACGATCTCCGCGGGATGGGTGCGGGCGTAGAACGGGGCGGTGACGACGACCGCCTGCGCACCGGCCCCGGTGACCGCCGCGACGTGCTCCAGGACGCGCGGGGTGGTCATGTCGATCGCGCCGGCGAGGACCGGCAGCTGCCCGCCCAGGTGCCCGGTCACGGCCTCCACCACCCGCCGGCGCTGCGCGTCCGTCAGGAACGCCGCCTCCGAGGTCGAGCCCAGCAGGAACAGCCCGTGCACCCCCGCCTCCACCAGGAAGTCCACCAGGCGCAGCAGGGACGGTACATCCACCTCGCGTTCCGGTGTCAGGGGCGTGCAGACGGGCGGGACGACACCGGTGAGCGGGGCGGGAAGGGTCATTCAGGGCTCCTGGCGCGCTAGGTCTCTGGTCGACGTGTCCTCCTCCACAGGATGGTGACACCGGTAGCGGTGCGCGGGGTGTGACGCGGCCGAGAAGTCCGGCATCACCCGGGCGCACAGCTCGTCGGCCTTCCAGCACCGGGTGCGGAACGGGCAGCCGCTCGGCGGGCGGGTCGCCGAGGGCACCGGCCCGGTCAGCGGGATCGGGTCGATGGGGTCCAGCAGGCCCGGCGTGGCCGAGAACAGGGCCCGGGTGTACGGGTGCCGGGCCGCGTCGGTGACCCGGGCGGCCGGGGTCTCCTCCACGATCCGGCCCAGGTACATCGTGATCACCCGGTCGCTCATGCGCCGTACCGTCTGGATGTCGTGCGAGACGAACACCAGGGCGAGGCCCAGGCGTTCCTTCAGGTCCAGCAGCAGGTTCAGGATCTGCGCGCGGACCGAGACGTCCAGGGCGCTGGTCGGCTCGTCGGCTACCACCAGCGCCGGGTCCAGGGCGAGCGCGCGGGCGAT
>NZ_JACBWZ010001120.1 GCF_013870595.1 Streptomyces sp. WELS2
CCGACCTCGGCGAGGCCGGCGCCGGCCGCCACGACGAACAGGGCATGGCCCGCCTCTTCGAGCTCACCGCCCGGCTGCTGGAGCGGGTCGCCGCCGGCCACACCGTCGTCCTGGTCCTGGAGGACCTGCACTGGGCCGACGCCTCCACCCGCCACCTGCTCGCCTATCTGCTGCGCACCCTGCGCGCCGGCCGCCTCCTCGTCCTGGCCAGCTACCGCAGCGACGACATCCACCGCCGCCACCCGCTGCGCCCCCTGCTCGCCGAACTGGACCGGCTGCGCACCGTCCGCCGGATCGAACTAGCCCGCTTCACCCGCGAGGAGGCCGGCCGCCAGATCGCCGGCATCCTCGCCGCCGAACCCGACCCCGCCCAGGTCGACGAGATCTACGAACGCTCCGACGGCAACGCCTTCTTCATCGAGGAACTCGCCGTCGCCGCCTGCCAGGGCAACTGCGCCGGTCTCACCGACTCCCTGCGCGACCTGCTCCTCGTCCGGGTCGAGGCGCTGCCCGAGAGCGCCCAGCGGGTCGCCCGGATCGTCGCCGAGGGCGGCTCCACGGTGGAGTACCGGCTGATCGCCGCCGTGGCCCGGCTGGCCGAGGACGACCTCATCGAGGCGCTGCGGGCCGCCGTCGGCGCCAACATCCTCACCGTCACCCCCGCCGGCGACGGCTACCGCTTCCGGCACTCCCTGGTCCGCGAGGCCGTCGCCGACGACCTGCTGCCCGGCGAACGCTCCCGGCTCAACCGCCGCTACGCCGAGGCCCTGGAGGCCGATCCCACGCTCGTCCCCGCCGACGCCCGGGTGATGCGCCTGGCCAGCTACTGGTACCACGCGCACGACGCCGCCAAGGCCCTGCCCGCCGTCCTCGCCGCCGCCGTCGTCGCCCGCCGCCGGCACGCCTACACCGAACAACTCGGGCTGCTGGAACGGGCGATGGAGCTGTGGGACGACGCCCCCGCCGAGGTGCGCGCCGCCCTGCGCCCGGTCGACTACGCGGAGGTGTATCCCCCCTGCGGCTGCGACCCGGCCACCACCCCGCTGCGCTACCTCGACCTGATGGCCGAGGCCGCGGTGGCGGGCCGCTTCGGCGGCGAACGGGAACGCGCCCTGAAGATCACCAAGCGGGCCCTGCGCCTGCTGGAGGAGGACCCCGACCCGCTGCGCGCCGCCTGGTTCTGGGTGCAGCGCTCCCGGCTGGTGCAGGCCCAGGCCCGCGGCGACGGCTGGCGGGAACTGGCCACCGCGCAGGAGCTGGTGCGCGGTCTGCCGCCGTCCGAGGTGCACGCCGAGGTGCTGGCGGTCGTCGCCAACTGGTCCATGCAGCACCGGCCCGGCCCCGAGGCGCTGGCCGCCGCCGAACGGGCCGTGGAGTACGCGCGCATGGTGGGCGCCCGCGAGACCGAACTGCACGCCCTGCTCACCCTGGGCGGGCTGACGGTGGAGTCCGGCGACCCGGAGGCGGGCCTGGCGCAGATGCGGCAGGTGCTGGTGGACACCCTGGCGGAGGGCGTCCACCAGGTTGCCGGGCGGGCCTACGTCAACCTGCCGTCCGCGCTGCGCAGCGTCGGCCGGGACCGGGAGGCCGTGCCGCTGCTGCGCGAGGGCATCGAGTTCTGCCGCCGGTACGGACTGCTGGACTCCGGGGCCTGGGCCTGGGGCAACCTCTCCGAGGCGCTCTACGCGCTCGGCCGGTGGGACG
>NZ_JACBWZ010001121.1 GCF_013870595.1 Streptomyces sp. WELS2
GTTCCCCGGCCTTTGGCCCGGTGGCGCCGGTCTCCCGCACGTCGGGGGCGGTCTCCCGCCCGTCGGTGCCGGTCTCCGGCTCGGTGGTCTCCGGTCTCATGTGCCGGGCCAGCCACAGCACCTCGGCCAGTTCCAGCGGGGTCGGGCGCACCCCGTGGGACACCCGGGCCAGTACCTCGGCCAGGCGGACCACGGGATCCGGGGAACCGGCCGGCTCAGAAGACATCGGACTGCGCGCTCTGCCCCAGGTAGGGCATCAGCTGCTCGGCCAGCCGGTCCAGGGACCCGGCGTCCAGGCCGGCGGAGCGGGCCAGGTAGATCGCGTTCAGCAGCTGGTCGGTGGCCAGGTCGCCGGCGCCCGACCGGGACAGGAAGCGGTCGATCAGGGTGCGGGCGTAGGCGTCGGGCTCGCCGAGGTGGGCGCGGACGATCTCGGCGAGGTGCCGGTCGTCGGGCTGCCTGAGGTGCAGCGTGACACAGCGGCGCAGGAAGGCGGGCGGGAACTCGCGCTCGCCGTTGCTGGTGAGGACGACGAACGGGAAGGCCCGGCAGCGCACCCGGCCGCGGACCACCGGGACCCGCTCGTCGGTGCCGTCGGCCAGTACCTCGGCGACGCCGTCCGGGGTCAGCCGGGAGGCGCGCACCAGCTCGGGGATCTCGTACTGGCCCTCCTCCAGCACGTTCAGCAGGTCGTTGGGCAGGTCGAGGTCGCTCTTGTCGATCTCGTCGATGAGCAGCGCGCGGGGCCGGGCGTACGGCAGCAGCGCGGTGCCGAGCGGGCCGAGCCGCAGGTGGTGCTCGATGCCCGACCCGTCGACCGGGCCCGCTGTGTCCTGCCTACCGCCCGTGTCCCGCGTACCGTCCGTCCGCCCGGGCCGGGCCGCCTCCTGCCGGGCCGCGTACAGCCGGGAGAGCGGGTCGTACTGGTAGAGGCCGTCGTGCAGGGTGCTGCGGCTGGTGATGTTCCAGCGCAGCACCGGCCCGAGCCCGAGCTCCCGGGCGACCGCGTACACCAGCGAGGACTTGCCGGTGCCGGGCGGGCCGGTGACCAGCAGCGGGCGGCGCAGGTACAGGGCCGCGTTGACCAGTTCGACGGTCTCCTCGGTGGCCTGGTAGGTCTCGGCGCGGTGGGTGCGGTCGGGGGAGTGGGCGGCGGTGTCGGCGGCGGCGTCCGGCGCCGGGAGCACCGGCCCGCCGTCGAAGTCCCGCCAGGGCGGTGGTGCGGGCAGCTCGGTGATGCCGTCGTGCGGCTCGTTCGTACCGGTGTAGACGGGCCACAGGGGCATGGGCTCTTCTTCTCCGTGGGGGCGGTCGGTTGCGGTCGGTCAGGCGACGGGCGAGTGCAGGCTCGCGCCGGTCTCGGGGAAGCAGCGCGGGTCGTCCCAGAGCAGCTGGAGGTGGCGCGCCCAGTGCCGCTCGGGCTCGTCGGCGGCCTCCGCCGTGAGCCGCAACGACATGACGTGCCGGGGGAGTTCGGCGGGCGGCACGTCGGCGATGGAGGCGGTGAGCCGGTCCAGGAAGGCGGTGCCGGGGCAGGCGGTGTCCGGGTCCGGGTCCCCGGGACTCCCGGTGTCCGGCGGGTCCGTACGCGCGGTCCCGGTGCGCGGCGCGTCCCCGTGCACGGCGCAGGGAGCGCCGGTCCGGGGCCACAGCAGGACCGGTACGGGCACGTTGAGGCCGATCTCGAACAGCGCGACCGGGCC
>NZ_JACBWZ010001122.1 GCF_013870595.1 Streptomyces sp. WELS2
TCCCCGGCTCCAGGGCGCCCCGGGCCCGCCCGGTGAGGGGCCCCGGCCATCGCCCGTAACCGCTCCAGTAAGCGCTCCCTCCTGCCCGTCACCCCCATCGCCGTCACGTCCGTCCTCACTTCCCGGTGAGCGAGCCGAAGTCGACGCCGGAGCCGAGCAGCAGGCCCGCGCCCAGCAGCAGCATCGTCGCCGGGACCATGAACGTGGTGATCATCAGCGTGGCCTTGGGCACCGCGCGCGCGGCCTTGCGGCGGGCGTTCTGGGCGTCGGTGCGGCGCATGTCCTTGGCCAGGGAGACCAGGGTGTCCACGATGGGCGCGCCCAGCTCCTCGCCCTGCTGCAACGCCGTCACGAACATCGCGACCTGCTCGGAGTCGTTGCGCCGGCGCAGTTCCGCGAAGGCCTGGCGGCGGCTCATGCCGAGGTCCATCTGGCGCAGGGTGATGCGCAGTTCGTCGGCCCAGGGGCCCTCGTAGCGGGCGGCGACCCGGTCCAGGGCCTGGCGGAAGCCGAGGCCCGCGCTGACCACCACGGCCAGCACGTCCAGGAAGTCGGGCAGGGTGCGTTCGATGACCTGTCTGCGGACCCGGATCGCCGACCACAGGCCGACCTCGGTCCACAGCGCCCCGAAGGCCAGCAGGAGCAGCGCCACGAACCACTGGCCGCGCAGCAGGAAGACCAGGAAGCCGACGCCGCCGAGCGCACCGTAGACCGCGCGGCGGGCGGCGTAGCGGTCGATGGTCAGGCCGCCGGGGTTGCCGGCGAGGTCGATCCTGCGGCGGTAGCGGGCGACGAGCCGTGGGCCCATCAGGCGCAGCACCAGCGGTGCCCAGCGCATGCCGAGGCGGTCGACGACCGAGCCGACCACACCGGTGCGGGTGGCGCCGACCTCCAGGGCGACGGCGAGGTCGGCGGGGAGCCGGGCGTCCGCGCGGTACATGCGCAGGCCGGCGAAGACGCCCCAGACGCCGGCGCCCATCAGCAGGGCGAGCAGGAACTCCACGGGTCACCTCCCTCAGACGTCGATCCGGCTCAGCCGGCGGATCAGGACGAAGCCGACGGCGTACATCACGAACGCGACGAGCACGCAGGCCTGGCCGACGGGGGAGCCGGTCATGCGGTCGAGCGCGCCGTCCTTGACGCCGTTCATCAGGAACAACGCGCCGACCCCGAGAACGGGTACGGCGTACGAGGTCATGGTCACCTGGGAGAGCTGGGTGCGGATCTCGCGCCGGGTCTCCTTGCGCTCCTCCAGCGTCTCGGTCAGGTTGCGCAGCGCCGAGACCACCTGTCCGCCCGCCCGGTTGGACAGCACCAGTGTGGTGACCAGGACGACGAGTTCCCGGGAGGGCAGCCGGTCGGCCAGCTCGCCGAGGGCGTCCTCCAGGGAGTGGCCGATGGCCAGCTGGTCGGCGACCTTGCCGAGTTCCTCCCCGGCCGGGGCCTCCAGCTCCTCCGCGGCCATGCCGATCGCGGTGCGCAGGGCGAGGCCGGCGTGGGTGGCGTTGGCCAGGATGCGGGCGAGTTCGGGGAGTTGGCCGATGAAGCGCTCGATCCGCTTCTGGCGCTGCCAGTTGAGGAACTGCAGGGCCGCCGCGACGCCGAGGAGTCCGGCGAGCGGGCCGAAGAACGGCGCCAGGGTGGCCTGGCCGATGAGCCACAGCGCGGCGACGGCGGCGAGCATGGCGGCGAAGAACTCGC
>NZ_JACBWZ010001123.1 GCF_013870595.1 Streptomyces sp. WELS2
CGCGGGACGCCGTAGGCGGTTCAGTGCGGGATGCCGTCGATGATCTCCCGCGCGCCCTGCCGCAGCAGCGCGACCGCGACCGAGGTGCCGAGGGTCGCCGGGTCGAGCCGCCCCGCCCACTCGTGGGCGTTCAGCCGCGTCTTGCCGTCGGCCGTGAACACACAGGCGCGCAAGCTGAGTTCGCCGCCGCGGTCCACGCGCGCGTACCCGGCGATCGGGCTGTTGCAGTGCCCCTGCAGCACATGCAGGAACATCCGCTCGGCCGTCGCCTCCCGGTGGGTGTCCGGGTCGCCGAGACCGCGGACCGCGTCGATCAGCCCGGTGTCGTCCTCCCGGCACTGCAGGGCCAGGATGCCCGCGCCGATCGGCGGCATCATCGTCTCCGGCGACAGCACCTCGCTGATCACGTCCATCCGGCCGATCCGCTCCAGACCGGACACCGCGAGCAGCAGCGCGTCCGCCTCGCCCGCGGCCAGCTTCTCCAGCCGGCGGTTGGCGTTGCCGCGGAACGGCACGCACTCCAGATGCGGGTGGGTCGCGGCCAGTTGGGCGATCCGGCGGACCGAGGAGGTGCCGATCCGGGTGCCGGCCGGCAGCTCGTCCAGGGTCAGCCCGCCCGGATGCACCAGCGCGTCCCGGATGTCGTCCCGCTTCAGGAACGCGGCGAACACCGTGCCGGCGGGCAGCGGCCGGTCGGCGGGCACGTCCTTCACGCAGTGCACCGCGAGATCCGCCTCCCCGGCGAGGAGGGCCGCGTCCACCTCCTTGGTGAACGCCCCCTTGCCCTCGACCTTGGAGAGATCACCCAGCCACTTGTCGCCGGTCGTCTTCACCGGGACGACCTCCGTGCGCACCCCCGGGTGCAGCGCGGCCAGCTCGGCACGGACCCGCTCCACCTGGGCCAGGGCCATGGGGGAGTCGCGGGAGACGATACGGATCAATTCCGGTGCAGACATGAGGACACGATAGACCCCGGGTCCCTTCGGCTCCCGTCACGGTCGGTCGTACGAGCCGCCGCGCCACGGGGGTCGGGCCCGCCGGCCACGCCTCCCGCGTTCCTACCCCGGCTCCTTCGGCAGGTCGGCCGCCGACTCCTCCGGCGTGAGGTCCGGGCGCGAGCGCAGCCAGGACGGCTGGCGCAGCATGCCGTGCCGGGTACGGGTGCTGTAGCTGACCTCGCCGACCAGCCGGGGCACCACCCAGCGGGCCAGGGGGATCCTCGGCACCGGGTCGAAGGGGCACCGGTCGCTCGCCGCCTCCCGCAGCAGCTCCGCCAGCCGGACCCGTTCCGCCTCGCTCCAGCCGGTGCCCACCCCGCCGACGTAGCGCAGCCGGCCCTCCGCGTCGCGCTGCCCGGCCAGCACCGCCCCGGGCAGCCCGGTCAGCCGGCCCCTGCCGGGCAGCCAGCCGCCGATGATCACGTCCTCGGCGCGCATGTTCCGGATCTTGATCCAGGCGCGGGAGCGGACCCCGGGCTCGTACACCGAGTCCAGCCGCTTGCACACCAGGCCCTCCAGCCCGTGCTCCCGGGTGGCGCGCAGCGCCTCCGCGCCGTGTCCCGTCACCGCGCGCGGCGTCGACCAGTACGGCCCGGACAGATCCAGCTCCTCCAGCCGGGCCCGCCGTCGCGCGTACGGCAGCCGGAGCAGCGGCCCGGTCAGATAGGGCACGTCGAACAGCACCAGGTGCACCGGCACCTGC
>NZ_JACBWZ010001124.1 GCF_013870595.1 Streptomyces sp. WELS2
GCCGGGGCCGGTGCTCGTGGGAGCGGGGTCAGCGTACGACGTCGAAGACGTTCTTCTGGATGCCGTTGGCGTAGGCCTCGTGCTCGACCAGCTTCAGCTTCTGGGCGTCCTTGTCCGTGGTGCTGAACAGCCGCTTGCCCGCGCCGAGCAGGAGCGGGAAGACGAGCAGGTGGTAACGGTCGATGAGGCCGGCGTCCGAGAGGCTCCGGTTCAGGGCGGCACTGCCGTGGACGATGATCGGGCCGCCCTCGGTGGCCTTCAGCGCGGCGACCTCGTCGAGCGAGCGCAGGATCGTCGTCTCGCCCCAGTCCGACACCAGGCCGGCCTCGGTGAGGGTGGTGGACACGACGTACTTCGGCATCGACTTGTACTCCGCGAACTCCTCCATGCCGGGCCACACCGGGCTGAACGCCTGGTAGCTGACCCGGCCCAGCAGCATCGCGCCGGCCTCCCGCTGTTCCCGGCCCTTGATCTCGAAGGCCTCGGGCAGGAACTCGACGTCCTTGAAGGTCCATCCGGAGTTCCGGTAGCCGGGCTCGCCGCCGGGGGCCTCCACCACACCGTCGAGGGAGACGAAGGCGGTGCTGATCAGGGTGCGCATCTGGGGTTCCTCGGTATCTCGTCATCGGGTGTCACGGCTGTCGACGTGACAGCCGCGCCACATGGTTCATGTTCTTCGACCGCGGAACAACCGAAAACTCATCGGTCGGTGTGCGCACGAGCGGCGGCTGCCGTCAACAACCGCCCGCCGGACGCGCCGTCGAAGGAATTCAAGCCACTTCAGGGCCCCTTGGCGACGTCGTGTGCCAGGCTGCCACCGAACGTGCCGCTTGACCCGTCCGGCCCCGTCCCAGTGCAGGAGGCACCGCCCTTGACCGCCGACGAAGAGCCGCTTGGCTGGGACACCGCCACCGTGGCCGACGCCTACCGGGACCGCGACATGCGGCTCGCCGAACAGCTGGTCTTCCCCGCCGTGCTGCGGCGGCTCGAGGGGCGGGCCGGGCCCGGCCGGCTGGCCCTGGACATCGGGTGCGGCACCGGCGCGGTCGCGGCGCGGCTCGCGAGCACCGGGGAGTGGGAGGTGCAGGGGCTCGACCCCTCGGCCGACATGCTCGGCATCGCCCGCGCCGACCGCCCCCACCCCCGTGTCTCCTACCGGCTGTTCGACGGCCGCACCCTCGACCGGCTCGCCGACGACAGCGTCGATGCCGCCGTGTGCTGCCTGGTGTACTGCACCGACCCGGACGACGGGCGGCTGGCCGCCCTCACCGCCGAGATCCGCCGGGTGCTGCGCCCCGCTGCGCCGTATCTGCTGGCCGACCTCAATCCGGCGGCGACCGGCGTGGCCTTCTCCACCCTGCGCCACGGCGAGCCGGGGGCGGTCTACGGCGACGGCGACACCGTGCCCACGCTGCTGCGGCTGCGCGACGGCACGATGATGACGAGCGCCACGTACTACCGCTCCATCGACCGGTACCGGCGCTTCCTGACCGAGGCCGGTTTCCCCGCCCCCGCCGTGGAACTGCCCACGCTCCCCGCCGGGGACCCGGGTTCCTCGGCGGTCCCGGCGGAGATCCGGACCGCGCCGTACATGATCCTCGCCACCCACGCGTGACCCGACCGGCTCCCGGCGCGGGGCCGCGCCGAGCGTGTCGTGGTGTCTCAGCTGGTCCGTTCCCCCGGTGTCTACTTCGACTCCA
>NZ_JACBWZ010001125.1 GCF_013870595.1 Streptomyces sp. WELS2
CGCCGAGCGCGCCCCCCAGGAGGAAAGATGAGCGGTGAGCGAACGACCCACCGATGCGGAGGAACCGTACTCATGCCGCACGAACGAGCCGGCCGGCCGGCCCGTCCCGAGGACCTTGTCGACGTGGCCCGTCTGGTCACGGCGTACTACACGCTGCACCCCGACCCGGCCGACCCGGCACAGCGGGTGGCGTTCGGCACCTCGGGGCACCGAGGCTCGTCCCTGGCGAGCGCCTTCAACGAGGACCACATCGCCGCCACCAGCCAGGCCATCTGCGAATACCGTGCCGCCCAGGGCACGGACGGCCCGCTCTTCCTGGGCGCCGACACGCACGCCCTGTCCGAGCCCGCGAAGGCCACCGCGCTGGAGGTCTTCGCCGCCAACGAGGTGAACGTGCTCATCGACGACGCGGACGGCTACACGCCCACCCCCGCCGTCTCGCACGCGATCCTGACGCACAACCGGGGCCGCGCCTCGGGCCTGGCCGACGGCGTGATGGTCACCCCCTCGCACAACCCGCCCGCCGACGGCGGCTTCAAGTACAACCCGCCGAGCGGCGGCCCCGCCGCCTCCGACGCCACCGCCTGGATCCAGGACCGCGCCAACCAGATCATCGCGGGCGGCCTGAAGGACGTACGCCGGCTGCCGTACGCCCGCGCGCTCGCCGCGGACACCACCGGCCGCTACGACTTCCTCGGCGCCTACGTCGGCGACCTGCCCAGCGTGCTGGACCTGGACGCCGTCCGCGCGGCCGGGGTGCGTATCGGCGCCGACCCGCTCGGCGGCGCCTCCGTCGCCTACTGGGGCCGGATCGCCGAACAGCACGGCATCGACCTGACGGTGGTCAACCCGCACACCGACCCCACCTGGCGGTTCATGACCCTGGACTGGGACGGCCAGATCCGCATGGACTGCTCCTCGCCGTACGCGATGGCCTCCCTGATCGAGCAGCGCGACCGCTTCCGCATCGCCACCGGCAACGACGCCGACGCCGACCGGCACGGCATCGTCACCCCGGACGCGGGCCTGATGAACCCGAACCACTACCTCGCGGTCGCCATCTCCTACCTCTTCCGGCACCGCGAGAGGTGGCCGGAGGCCGCGGGCGTCGGCAAGACCCTGGTCTCCTCCACCATGATCGACCGGGTCGCCGCCGACCTCGGCCGCCGGCTGGTCGAGGTGCCGGTCGGGTTCAAGTGGTTCGTGGACGGGCTCGTCGGCGGCGACCTCGGGTTCGGCGGCGAGGAGTCGGCCGGCGCCTCCTTCCTGCGCCGGGACGGCTCGGTGTGGACCACCGACAAGGACGGCATCATCCTGGCCCTGCTCGCCGCCGAGATCACGGCGGTCACCGACCGGACGCCGTCGGAGCACTACGCGGAACTGACCGACCGCTTCGGCGCCCCCGCCTACGCCCGCATCGACGCGCCCGCCACCCGCGAACAGAAGGCGCTGCTCGGCAAGTTGTCACCGGCCCAGGTCACCGCGGACACACTGGCCGGGGAGCCGGTCACGGCCGTGCTCACCGAGGCGCCCGGCAACGGCGCCGCGATCGGCGGCATCAAGGTCACCACCGAGAACGCCTGGTTCGCCGCCCGGCCCTCGGGCACCGAGGACGTCTACAAGGTGTACGCCGAGTCCTTCCTCGGCCAGGACCACCTGGCCCGGGTGCAGGAGGAGGCCCAGGCCGTGGTGCTGG
>NZ_JACBWZ010001126.1 GCF_013870595.1 Streptomyces sp. WELS2
GCCGACGTCATCCACCGCGCGGGCGCGCACCACGGTGTTCGCCCCGCGGCTCGCCGCGCTCATCGGCGACCACCTGGGCCGGGACGTCTTCCGGCTCGAACCGGACACCGTCGGGGTCGCGGGACACGAGGTCGCCGACCGGATCCTGGCCGCGCGCCGGGCGACCGAGACCGAGCGGCCCACCTTCAAACCGCTGCACGGGCGGTCCATCAGCCGCTCCGAGGCCTCCACCGTCACCCGCACCATCGGCAACGACGTGCGCGAGGCCCTGGCGAGGCCCCTGCCCGGGAACGTGGACCTCTCCGGCCCCTGGCCGCTGACCGGGCACAACTTCTTGCGCGACCTCATCCTCGGCCACGACCCGCGCCGGCTGCGCATGCTGATGAGCCGCACCCTCGAACTCACCCCCAAACTCACCTGGTCGGTGATCACCGTCGGTGCCGCCCTGCCCGGCTGGCCCCGGCCGCACGCCCGGCTCACCGGCCTCGCGAACCGCACCGCGCGGGCCCACGGCTATCAGGAGCGGCGCTACGCCATGGGGATGTACCGCAGGGCCGCGGCCCCCGTGTGCTTCACCATCTCCACCCTCGTCGCCAACGCCCTCTGGCTCGGCGCCCCGTTCGACGACGGCGCGTCCAGCCGGAACATCATCCTGGAGTCCCTGCGACTGCTGCCGCCCTCGTGGAACATCCTGCGCAACGCCTCCCCCGAATACCCGGCCATCGACGCCCGGATAGGCGAGCGGGACGACGTCCTGCTGCTGCCGCTGCTCTCCCACCGCGACCCCGCCCTCTGGGACGACCCGGACACCTTCCGCCCCGAGCGCTGGGACCGCCTCGACCCCGACACCACCCCCGGCTACCTGCCCTTCGGTCATGTCTCGGAGCGCTGCTGGGGCCGTCACATGGTCATGCCCCTCGCCGAGCTGCTGCTGGACCTGGTCCGCGGTTCCGGGCTGGTGGTCGACCCCGGTCAGCGGGTCGGCCGGGTCCCGCTGCTCGGGCTGCTGGGCGTGGAGGAGGTACGGCTGGTCCGGCCGCGCTGACGGCCGCCGCACCGGAAAACCGAGCCCGGGCCTTGGGCCACAGCCACTATGTCAGGTAGCCTGACATGGAAAGCGCATGATCCGGAGGCCTCGCATGACCATCGAATACGCCACCCGCTATCGGGCCCGCTCCTTCATCCCTCCGGAGCCGGGGAAGCCCTACTTCATAGAGAAGGGCCTGGGCGACCGGGCACACCTGTTCGGCGACTTGATCACGATCTACGCGGGCGGCGAACAGACCGAGAACACCTTCAACTTCTTCACCTGCGAGGGCCCCAAGGGCGAGGTGATCCCCGCCCACTCGCACGCGGACACCTACGAGGTCTTCTACATCACCCAGGGCGCCGTACGGCTCTTCGTGGAGGACCTCGAAGGCGAGCAGCACGAGAAGCTGCTCACGCCCGGGGACTTCGGCTTCGTGCCGAAGAACTGCGTGCACGCCTACCGCATGGAACGCCACCACTCCCAGGTCGTGGGCGTGGCCGCCGGACCGGGCGGTACCTTCGAGCGGTTCTTCGAGTCCCTCGGCACCCCGGCCGAGGAACTGGGTCTGCCGGCCCGGCCGTTCGTGCCCGAGCCGGAGAGGTTCCGGGCCGTGCCCGAGCGGTACGACGTCCGGTTCCGCCCCGACCACCAGTGGCGCGCCGGG
>NZ_JACBWZ010001127.1 GCF_013870595.1 Streptomyces sp. WELS2
GAACGGTTCGGCGGGCGGCAGACCGGGATTGAAGGCGGCTGGGTGCCGCAGTCGTGCACGACGAGCCCCTCCCCGGTGCGCAGGGCGCGGCGCAGTCCGGCGTAGTGGGCGAGGCGGACCAGGGGGCGGTAGAGCGCGTACGGCAGGAAGCCGGGGACACGGGCCTGCCAGCGGTCCCGGGTGTCCTGGGAGTCGACGCGGCGGCCGGTGACCGCGCGGTGCATCAGGGTGGACTTGCCGCTGCCGGGCAGGCCGGTGACGACGACCACGTCCCGGGGGCCGAAGAGCAGGGCGTGCGGGCTGCGGCCGGCCCGGTCGCGCAGGTCGCGGACGACCGGCGCGGGGCGGTCCGCGCCGCGCTCGCGGACCGCCGGGGAGGGCTGTCCCGGCACCGTGAGGCCGGCGTGGGCGGTGTGGGCCGAGGTCCTGTTCACCGTGATCGTCCTCCCGGGGGCTCGGTCGGTCCCATGCCCGTTCTCTGTAAAGGGAAGGTAATGGAGAACGGTCGGCGGTTGGTGCGGGTACGGCCACGGACCGGTCACGAACGGCACGCTCTGGATGGCCGGGGTGTGGCGTGCAATGATGAGCCCGCCAACTGCATACCGGCCGTTTGAATCCGCGCGGGAGAGTCCCCGGGCCCCCTCGGGGCCGCCTGGGGCGCCGAAGGAGCAAGTCCCTCCCTTGAATCTCTCAGGCCCCGTTACCGCGCGGGCGAGGCACATCTGAAAAGCGGGCCGCCCTCCACCGGCGGCTCCACCCAAGGTGCAAGCCGTGATCGTCCCCGTGGCGGTGGCGGCGAACCTCTCAGGTTCCGATGACAGATGGGGAGGAACGTTCCTCGCCCGTCCTTTGCCCTGGGAGACGACCGACCGATGAGCAGTACCGAACTCCGTCATACCGCGCTCGACGCCGTGCACCGCTCGCTGGGCGCGACGATGACCGACTTCGCCGGCTGGGACATGCCCCTGCGCTACGGCTCCGAGCGCGACGAGCACATCGCCGTGCGCACCCGGGCCGGTCTGTTCGACCTCTCCCACATGGGCGAGATCACCGTGACCGGCGCCGAGGCCGCCGCCTTCCTGAACCACGCCCTGGTCGGCAACATCGCCTCCGTCGGCGTCGGCCGCGCCCGCTACACCATGATCTGCCAGGCCGACGGCGGCATCCTGGACGATCTGATCGTCTACCGGCTGGCCGAGACCGAGTACATGGTCGTCGCCAACGCCTCCAACGCCCAGGTGGTGCTGGACGCCCTGACCGAGCGCAAGGCCGGCTTCACCGCCGACGTCCGCGACGACCGGGACGCCTACGCGCTGATCGCGGTGCAGGGCCCCGAGTCCCCCGGCATCCTGAAGTCGCTCACCGACGCCGACCTGGACGGCCTGAAGTACTACGCCGGGCTGCCCGGCACGGTCGCCGGCGTCCCGGCGCTGATCGCCCGCACGGGGTACACCGGCGAGGACGGCTTCGAGCTGTTCGTGAGGCCGGAGCACGCCGTCGCCCTGTGGCAGGCGCTCACCGAGGCCGGCGAGGGCGTCGGCCTGGTCCCGTGCGGGCTGTCCTGCCGGGACACGCTGCGGCTGGAGGCGGGCATGCCGCTGTACGGGCACGAGCTGAGCACCTCCCTGACCCCCTTCGACGCCGGACTGGGCCGCGTGGTCAAGTTCGACAAGGAGGGCGACTTCGTGGGCCGC
>NZ_JACBWZ010001128.1 GCF_013870595.1 Streptomyces sp. WELS2
CACCCCGAACTGGCGCGGCTGGTGCTGGCGGCGGGCCGTATCGCCTGACCCGCCGCCGTCGGGCCCGGCCGGTTCAGCGGTGTGAGGCGAACTCCACGACCTGCTGGTAGGTCGGCCGGTTCTGCCAGCCGATCCGGCCGTGCTTGATGCCGCCCAGGGCGCGCTGGACGATCGAGTCGGCGCACCACTGGTCGCCCGCCGCGCACTGGTCGTCGCCGGGGTAGACCTGGGCGGCGGTCAGTGCGGCCGCCTGCTTCAGGGTGCCGATCAGCTGGTCCCGGCAGGCGGTGAGGCTGCCGTCACCGCAGTACACGCGCGCCAGCCGGCCCTGTACGGGTTCCCCGAGCACCGCCCGGATGTCCTTGTCGACGTAGGACCACCAGCCGTACTGGAAGGCGCTGCCGGCGTGTGAGCCGGTCGGGCCGTGGCCGGCGGACGGGGCCTCGTCGACGGGCAGGTTGCGGGTGAGCGCGGTGTACAGGCCGGTGCCGAGGCCGGGTTCGAACTCGGCCTTGACCAGCAGCGGCCACCAGGCGTCCAGGACGCGGATGGCGTCCGCGTCGGCGTAGGTGCGGGAACCGGCGGAGGTCTCGGCGCGCTTGGCGCCGGCGGTCACCCAGGCCTGGAGCTTGTTCACCGCCGCGGCGGCCGTCGGGTCGGTCACCGGCTGGGAGGTGATCACCTTGAGCAGTTTGGGCAGCACGTCCTCGGCGCGCAGGTCGGCGAGGCCCGCGTCGGCCATGGCCTGGGTCAGCTTGCCCCGGGTCACCCCGCCGGCCGCGACGAGCCTCTTCACCCGGTCGTCCAGCAGGTTGCCGCGGTGCACCGGGCCCTCGCCCCAGGGCGCGGCGGCGTAGTCCTTCGCCTGCTTGTTGTTCCACGAAATGTAGTAGTCCTGGTCGACGGAGTTCGGGTGGGCGGAGGCCGGGGTGTAGTCGGCGGTGTTCCCGGCCGGGTCCCAGCCCCGCCACTCGTAGGCGGGGGCCGCCCACACCGGGAAGTCGGCGTCGACCCCGTCCGCCCGGACCGGGTTGTCGCCGCTGTTGTAGTACGCGGTGTGCTGGGAGTCGGCGTAGAACCAGTTGAAGGTGTAGTTGATGTGCCGGGCCGCGTCCTGGAAGTCCTGCGGGCCCTTGACGTAGTCGGGGTCGTTCAGCATCTGGAAGCCGATGATGGAGTCGGCCTCGTGCAGGTAGGAGGAGCGCAGGGTGGTGTAGGCGACCTTCTTGCCGCCGACGGTCGCCCGGTAGGCCACCGGTCCGTACTCGGTGCGCCAGACGCGCATGGTGTACGACCCCGCGGCCGTGCCGTCGGCCACGGTCGGCTTCCAGGCGTTCTTCTGCTCCACCTTCTCCATCGCGGTGCAGGTGCCGTGGAAGAGGTAGTGGTAGTCGTCCTGGCACAGTTCGACCGCGTAGGTGTCGATGATGTCCTGGCCGGAGGTGGTGGCGCTCCACGCGTAGTCCTGGCCTCGGCCGAGTTCGACGTACATGCTCAGGCCCGCGAAGGAGGCGCCGCGGGCGCTGATGCCGGGGCCCTGGATCTCCTGGAGCAGCAGCAGCTGCGGGGCGAAGTAGCCGGTCTGCGGGCCGAAGACGGCGACCGGGTGACCGCTCGCGGTGTGCTTGCCGCTCACCACCTGCTTGAAGAGGCCTTCCTTCTTCTTCAGGTCGTAGCGCACCGCCGCCGC
>NZ_JACBWZ010001129.1 GCF_013870595.1 Streptomyces sp. WELS2
ACACCTGCGCGAGTCCGGGCGGATCAGACCGCCGTCGCCGGGTAGGTCGGGTACTCCACGCCCGAGACGTGCTGGACGACGCGGACGACCTGGCAGGAGTAGCCGAACTCGTTGTCGTACCACAGGTAGAGGATCGCGTTGTCACCGTCGACCTTGAGGGCGCCGGCGTCCACGATCGAGGCGTGGCGCGAGCCGATGAAGTCGCTGGAGACCGCGTCGGGCGCCGTGATGAAGTCGATCTGGCGCTTGAGCGGCGAGGTCAGCGACACCTCGCGCAGGTAGTCGTGGACCTCCTCGCGGGAAGTCTCGCGGGCCAGCTGGAGATTGAGGATCGCGATCGAGACGTCCGGCACCGGGACCCGGATCGAGCTGCCGCTGATCTTCGCCTTCAGGTCGGGCAGGGCCTTGGCGACGGCGGAGGCGGCACCGGTCTCGGTGATGACCATGTTCAGCGCCGCGGAGCGGCCACGGCGGTCGGACTTGTGGTAATTGTCCAGCAGGTTCTGGTCGTTGGTGAACGAGTGGACGGTCTCCACATGGCCGCGCAGCACACCGTACTCGTCGTCCATCGCCTTCAGCGGCGGCACGATGGCGTTGGTGGTGCAGGAGGCGCAGGACAGGATCCGCTCCTCCGGCTTGACCGTGTCGTGGTTGACGCCGTGCACGATGTTCGGCACGTCGCCCTTGCCCGGCGCGGTCAGCACGACCTTCTCGATGCCGGGGCGCAGATGCCGGGACAGGCCCTCGCGGTCGCGCCACTTGCCGGTGTTGTCGATGAGGATGGCGTCGCGGATGCCGTACTCGGTGTAGTCCACGGACGCCGGGTCGTCGGCGTAGATCACCTTGATGGCGTTGCCGTTGGCGACGATCGTGCCGTTGTCCTCGTCCACGGTGATCGTGCCCTGGAACTGGCCGTGGATGGAGTCGCGGCGCAGCAGCGAGGCGCGCTTGACGATGTCCTGGGCGCCGCCGCCGCGCACGACGATGGCGCGCAGCCGGAGGCCGTTGCCCGAGCCGGCCTTCTCGATGAGCAGACGGGCGACGAGGCGGCCGATGCGGCCGAAGCCGTAGAGGACGACATCGCGCGGCTCGCGGCGCTCGATCTTGTTGGCTCCGGTGGCGCCGGCGACCGCCTCGGCGGTGAACTCCTCGACGCTCAGGCCGCGTTCGTCGGCCTTGTACATGGTGGCCAGCATGCCGAGGTCGATCTGGGACGGCCCGAGGTCGAGGGTGGTGAGGGCCTGCAGGAACGGCATGGTCTCGGTGACCGACAGCTCGGCGCCGGCGATCTGCCGGGCGAAGCGGTGGGTCTTCAGGATGCTGACCACCGACTTGTTCACCAGGGAGCGGCTGTGCAGCAGGACGGTCACGTCCCGCTCGCGGTGCAGCTTCCCGATGAGCGGGATCATCGACTCCGCGATCTCTTCGCGGATCTTCCAGTTGGTGAACGAGTCGTCGTTGACAGTCACAGATCCATCTTTCGAGCTAGGCAGCGCTCATATGATAACCACACGGTCGTGGCGGGTTTGTAGCCCCCTCCAGGCCACCGCGCAGGGGTGCCCGGGCCCGGTGTCAGACGGGTTCGGGCCGCCGCGGCCGGCAGCCGGCGACCAGGCCCGCGACGGCCACCAGCAGCGCGAGCGAGGCAGGCAGCACCAGGACGGTGACCAGTGCGGCGCACACCGCCAC
>NZ_JACBWZ010000113.1 GCF_013870595.1 Streptomyces sp. WELS2
GGTCCGCCTCGGCCTCGTCGGCCTCCCGGGAGCCGTTGCGGGCGGCCACCGTCAGGGCCGCCTCCCGCCAGCCGGGGGTGTCGGCGAGGGCGCGGGCCGCGGCGGCCCCGGCCAGGTGGTGGTGGCGGTGGCCGGAGTGCAGATGCCACAGTTCGTGTCCCAGGATGACCAGTTGCTGCACGTCCTCCGCCCGCTCCTCCACGATGATCAGGTCGAAGTCGGCGAACTCGACCCACAGTCCCGTCACTTCGATCTCGTCCGGGAACCGCTCGAACCGCAGCTTGACCGGCCGTCCGGCGCGCAGCGCGGTCATCTCCTCGCACAGAGCGTGGCACAACTGCCGTACGTCGCGCGGCGTTCGGGGGCGCGCGCGGACGGCGGCGGCCAGGTCGGCGGCCAGGGCGCGCATCGCCGGACCGGTGCGCGGGCGCAGCAGCCGGGAGGCGAGCCCGGTCATTCGCCGTCGCGTGCCCGCGATGCCCATCGGCCCCCCTTCACACCCTGTCCGGCCCGGTCATGGCTGGTCCGAGCGTACGCGCACGGGTGTGCCCGCGTCATGCGTTCCCCCGGCCATTGTTCAACGCGAAACGACCCATGAGCTTTGTCCAACCCATTGACGCGCACGCGCCGGGAATCTACGGTCCCGTTCGAAGTTACGGGCATCATTCGGCATATCGAACGTAGGGGCAAGGTATGGGACAACCTGGCCTGAACCGCAGGCACTTCCTCGGCGCCGCGGGCGGGTTGGTGACGGCCGCCGGCCTCGGTTTCGCCGCCCTCGGCAGCGGTGCCGACGCGCTGGCCGCCGGCGCCCGCACCCGGGTGCGCTACTGGAACCTCTTCCAGGGCGGCGACGGCGCCAACCAGGTCGCCATGGTCGACGCGTTCCGCAGGACGCACCCCGGCACCGCGGTGAAGGACTCCACCCTCACCTGGGGCGGCCCCTACTACACCAAGCTCGCCATGGCCGCCGCCGGCAACCGCGCCCCCGACCTCGCCGTCATGCACCAGGGCCGCGTCCCCGGCTTCGCCCCCGGCCGCCTCCTCGACCCCTGGGACACCGCTCTGCTGGCCGAGTACGGCGTGCGCGAGGCCGACTTCAACCCGGTGCTGTGGAAGCGCGGCGTCGTCGACGGCGAGCTGTACGCCCTGCCCCTCGACATCCACGTCCAGCTCTGCTTCTACCGCAAGGACGTGTGCCGCAAGGCCGGACTGCTGGACTCCGCCGGCCGGCTGCCCGCCGCCACCTCCACCGACGACTGGTTCGCCGTCCTGAAGGAGGCCAGGAAGCAGCTGGGGAAGGGACGGCAGACCCTCGGCCTGCACGCCAACGACCAGAACTTCTGCTGGTGGTTCTTCGTCGCCTTCTACCACCAGCTCGGCGGAACCTACTTCGACGCCGCCCGGTCCGACCTCACCTTCGACACCGACAAGGCCACCGAGGTCCTCGAGTTCTTCCGCAAGCACGTCACCGACGGCTACGTCACCCCGGGCGAGACCGACGCCGAGGCGTTCCTCGCCGGCTCCCCCTTCACCTGGGAGGGCAACTGGTCGGTGCCCTACTTCAAAGGCGAGAAGGTCGACTTCGGCGCCCAGCCGCTCCCCCCGGTCTTCGGCACCCCGGCCACCCACGCCGAGTCCCACTCCTTCGTCCTGCCCCACCAGGCCGGCCGCGGCGGCCCCGCCGACGAGGGCGCCTACCGGCTCGCCGCCTACATGGTCACCCACGCCACCACCTGGGCCCTCGGCGGCCACATCCCCGCCCACCTGCCCACCTTCGAGGACCCGGGCTACCGCGAGCTGGCCCCGCAGAACGAGTACTCCCGGCCCGCCATGGACCACCAGGCCAACGAGCCGCACATCTGGTTCGCCGGCTCCACCGGCATCCTCGCCCAGCGCCTCGGCCCGGTCATCGCCTCCTCCAACCTCGGCTCCACCGCCCCCGACAAGGCGGCCCACCGCATGAAGTCCCTGCTGGAGCGACTGCTCGCGGCGAAGAACCCGATGACCGGGCGCACCGCCGCCCAGGAGCTGAAGGGAGCCCCCGCGTGAGCAGCACGACCCTGACGACGGCCGGCCGCCCGGCCCGCCCCCGCGCCACCGCCGGCACCGACTCGGCCCGGGTGCGCTGGTCCCGCCGCCTCCAGCACGGCGGCTGGTTCGTCGCCCCGTTCCTCGTCCTGTACGGGCTGTTCGTCATCCTGCCCGTCGTCCGCGGCCTCTACCTCAGCTTCACGGACGCCAACATCTCCGGCGACCACACCGGCTTCGTCGGCCTCGCCAACTACCGCGAGGCGCTGCGGGACCCGCTCGTGTGGGACTCCCTGTGGCACAGCACGCAGTTCACGCTGTACGTCGTCCCGCTGATCGTCCTCGTGGCCCTGCTGATGGCCCTGATCGCCCACCACACCACGCACTTCAAGTGGCTGTGGCGGCTGTGCTTCTTCGCACCCTTCCTGCTGCCCTCGGCCGTCGTGGGCAACCTGTGGTGGTGGCTGTTCCAGCCCACCAACGGCATGGTCAACCACGTCCTCGGCCTGGACACCCCCTGGCTCACCCAGAAGTCCACGGCCATGCTCGCCGTCGTGGTCGCCACCCTGTGGTGGACGGTCGGCTTCTCCTTCCTGCTCTACCTGGCCGCCCTGCAGAACATCCCGCAGCACCTGTACGAGGCCGCCGAACTCGACGGCGCGGGCGCCCTCCAGCGGATGCTGTACATCACCGTGCCCAACCTGCGCTCCATCACCGGCCTGGTCGTCGCCCTCCAGGTCCTCGCCTCCCTCCAGGTCTTCGACCAGGCCGTGGTCATGTACCAGTTCGGCCCCGGACCGGAGGAATCGACGCGCACCTTCGTCCAGTACACCCTCGAACAGGGCTTCACCACCTACCGCGTGGGCTACGCCTCCGCGATCTCCTTCATCCTGTTCGTCATCGTCGCGGCCGTGGCGCTCGCCCGGATGTGGCTGCTGAAGAGCCGCGAGGAGGCCACCCGATGACCACCCGCTCCGCCCGCCGCTGGCCCCCCGCCCAGATCGCGCTCACGGCCGTCGCGGCGGCCCTCTCCCTGGTCTGGCTCGCCCCGCTGGCCTGGGCCCTGTCCACCTCCCTGAAGTCCCCGACCGAGTCCGTCACCTCGCCGCACTGGATCCCCGAGCACGTCACCCTGGACTCCTGGAAGGAGGTCCTGCGGGCGGGCGACATCCCCAACTGGTTCGTGAACTCCGTCGTCGTCTCCGTGTGCGTCACGGTGATCGTGCTGCTGGTGTCCTCCCTCGCCGGATACGGACTCGCACGCACCGAGTTCCGCGGCAAGGGCGCGGTGCTGGGCCTGATCATGGCCGGCCTGATGTTCTCCCCGGCGATCCTCGGCGTCCCGCTGTTCACCACGGTCCAGTCGCTCGGCATGGTCGACACCTACTGGGGCATGATCCTGCCCCAGTGTGCCCCGGCCGCCATGGTCTACATCCTCTACAAGTTCTTCCAGGGCCTGCCCCGGGAACTGGAGGAGGCCGCGTTCATCGACGGCGCCGGCCGCTGGCGGATCTTCTTCACCATCGTGCTGCCCCTGTCGAAGCCCTCGCTGTCCGCGGTCGGGATCTTCACCTTCATCGCGTCCTGGAACAACTTCCTGTGGCCGTACATGGTGACCAACAACCCCGACCTGATGACCATGCCCAACGGCATCGCCACCGTGCAGAACGCCTTCGGCATCGTCTGGCCCCAGCTGATGGCCGGCGGCCTGATCGCCGGACTCCCGCTGATCATCGTCTTCGTCTTCTTCCAGAGCCAGATCGTGCGGGGCGTCGCCCACACCGGCCTGGCCGGCCAGTGACGCGAGGAGCCCCGCGCCGAGACCCCGGCCGGCCCGTTCTCCAGTGACCCGGAAGGAACCCATGAGCAAGAACACCGCCCGCTTCACCCTCGACCCCGCCTTCACCGTCGGCGAGGTCGACCCCCGTCTCTTCGGTTCCTTCGTGGAACACCTCGGCCGCTGTGTGTACACCGGCATCTACGAACCGGACCACCCCGCGGCCGACGCCGAGGGCATCCGTACCGACGTGCTGGAACTGGTCCGCGAACTCGGCGTCACCGCCATCCGCTACCCCGGCGGCAACTTCGTCTCCGGCTACAAGTGGGAGGACTCCGTCGGCCCGGTCGAGGAGCGTCCCCGCCGGCTCGACCTGGCCTGGCACTCCACCGAGACCAACCGCTTCGGGCTGTCCGAGTACATCGCGTTCCTGAAGAAGGTCGGTCCCCAGGCGGAACCCATGATGGCGGTGAACCTCGGCACCCGGGGCGTCGCCGAGGCGCTGGAGCTCCAGGAGTACGCCAACCACCCCTCCGGCACCGCCCTGTCCGACCTGCGCGCCGCCCACGGCGACAAGGACCCCTTCGGCATCCGGCTGTGGTGCCTCGGCAACGAGATGGACGGCACCTGGCAGACCGGCCACAAGACGGCCGAGGAGTACGGCAGGCTCGCCGCCGAGACCGCCCGCGCCATGCGCCAGCAGGACCCCCGGGTGGAACTGGTCGCCTGCGGCTCCTCCACCCAGGCCATGCCCACCTTCGCCGAGTGGGAGGCCACCGTCCTGAAGGAGACGTACGACCTGGTCGACTACATCTCGGTGCACGCCTACTACGAGCCTGTCGACGGCGACGTGGACTCCTTCCTCGCCTCGGCCGTCGACATGGAGTCCTTCATCGAGAACGTGGTCGCGACGGCCGACCACGTGGGCGCGCTGCTGAAGTCGAAGAAGAGGATCAACCTCTCCTTCGACGAGTGGAACGTCTGGTACCTCACCAAGTGGGTGGAGTTCTCCGAGACGCGCGACCTGTCCGACTGGCCCGAGGCGCCCCGCCTGCTGGAGGACAACTACAGCGTCACCGACGCCGTCGTCTTCGGCTCGCTGCTGATCGCCCTGCTCCGGCACGCCGACCGGGTCACCGTCGCCTGCCTCGCCCAGCTCGTCAACGTCATCGCCCCCATCATGACCGAGCCGGGCGGCCCGGCCTGGCGGCAGACGACGTTCTTCCCGTTCGCGCAGGCCTCCAGGTACGGCCGCGGCCGGGTGCTCGACGTCCGCGTGGACTCGCCGACGTACGAGACGAAGAAGTACGGCGAGACGGACCTGCTGCACGCCACCGCCGTGCGCGCGGACGACGGCACCGTCACCGTGTTCGCGGTCAACCGGAGCCGCACCGAGCCGCTGCCCCTCGAAGTCGCCCTGCGCGGCCTGGAGCTGACCACCGTCACCGGGCACACCGCCCTCGCGGACGCCGACCCCGACGCCCGCAACACCCTGACCGACCCCGAACGCGTCACCCCGCACCCGGTCGAGGGCACCGCCCTGGCGGACGGCACCCTCACCGCCGTACTCGAGCCGCTGTCCTGGAACGTGATCAGGCTGGCGTGACCGGCGACCGGACCGGCGTGATCAGACCGGTGTGACGGGGACTCCGCCGCTCGCCGCGCCGAGCAGCGTCAGCCGTACCGACCCGGGGCCCGACAGCGTGGTGAACTCCGACAGGACCGCCAGCGCCAGCGTGTTGGTGCCCCGGGTGCGCAGGATGCCGTTCGGCAGCACGAACGTGTGCTGGGGACCGACGTTGTTGATGTACTGGCCCAGGTTCCATCCGTTGAGGAAGAGCTGGGCGCGGTAGGCGCGGTACGGGTCGTCGTCCAGGGTCAGGCCGATCGACGCGTCGACGCCGGCCGGCACCGACAGCCGGAACGTGGTCCGGTACCAGGTGACGCCCTGGTACCGCTCCGCGCGCGGGAACTGCGTCTCCTCCCAGTCCCGGTCCCGGAAGCCGGGCAGGTGCCAGCCGTGCCGCTCGCCGTACAGGCCGCCGTTGTTCAGCGGCCCGCGCACCGGGTCGGCGGGCCCCTCGCCCTGGATCCGCCAGCGCACCTTCGGCGCCGCGCCCTTGAAGGTGACCGCGGTCAGCCCGCGGGCCGCCTTGTGCGTGTCGAGCGCCTTGCCGTCCTGGTCGTGCTGCATGCGCCGGACCAGCACCGACAGCACGTGCCGGCCGGGGGAGCGCAGCCGCTCGCGCACCGGGAGGACGGCGGTCTCCGCCCAGCTGCCCTGGCGCACCGTGCCCTTGTCCGGCACGGGCATCCGGTGCGTGCCCAGCGGCTCGCCGTCCAGCCACGCCATCAGCGAACCCTGGGTGCCGGTGCTGTAGGCGAGCGCGATCTCCTCGATGCCCGTGCTGTCGGTGAAGGTGCCCCGGTACCAGACGTCGCCGTAGTGGAAGCCGTAGTCGTCGGCGAACAGCACCGGCTGACCCTCGGGGACGGCCGTGGTGGAGAACGACGAGGTCTTGTCGGCCTTCTTCCACGACGAGTCGTCGAAGCCCGGGCCCGCCTCCGGGTTCTCCCGCCGCGTCCGCCAGCCGCCCAGCCGGGGCAGCCGGACCTCGGGCACCCCCGGCAGCGGGCCCCTGGTCATCAGGGAGCCCGAGAGGGTGACCCGGGTGGTCACCCGGCGCCCGTTCCAGAACAGGGTGTCGATCCCGCGCGGCCCCCACACCTCCAGGCCCGCGGACTCCTTCAGGTCACCGGTGAGGTGCACCTCGGAGCCGCGCAGCTCGGCGTGGCGCAGCAGTGCCGGGCCGTACACCAGGAGGGTCCCGGACGGGGTGTCGTACGGGAACAGGCGGACGGCGGTGGCGTCGTCGGCGAAGAGCAGCAGCAGCGGGGTGTCGCTGTCGCCCTTCTGCACCAGCATCCGGGTCAGCCCGGCCTCGCCCAGGGGCGCGTTGACGTGCAGCTCGCCCCGGTCGTAGGCCCAGCCGCCCTCCGGGTCCAGCCGCTGCACGGACGGCTCGGCCCGGGACTCGAGCACCAGTTCCGCCATCTCGCCGCGGGGCCCGGTGAACACGGCGATGTCCTGCCGGCCCGTCGTCAGGCACAGCATGGGCGAGGCCGTGGAGTACTTCAGCCTGCGCCGGCCCAGCGGGAGCCCGGTGGTCAGCAGCCTGGCGTCCTTGCCGGGCACGGTGACGCGCAGCTTCCCGGCCTCGGTCGGCAGGTCGGTGGTGACCGCCTCCGTTCCGTCGTTGCGGGCGATGTACACCTGCGTGCCGGTGTCCTGGTTGGCGAGGTGGTAGACCTTCAGTCCCTCGGCCGTGACGTCGGGCGCCCGGTCCAGCTTGGCGAAGTCCGGCACGCGTTGCAGCAGATGGCCGAGCTGGTGCATCGGTGCGATCTTGCCGGTGACGTTGCGGGCCTCGTCGATGGCGGCGCCGTAGTCGTACGACGTGTAGACCACCGGTGCGGGCAGCCAGCCCCACGAGGTCCCGCCGAACGTCATGTACACGTTGTGCAGGGTGAGGCCGTTGGCCAGGTTGGTCAGGTAGAAGCGGCGTTCGTACGCCGCGTCCCGGGTGCGCCGCGACTCGGCGTACCCCTTGCCGTCGAACTCGGCCCCGCCCCACGGATCGAACCAGCCGCCGCCGAACTCGGGCACGAACCCGGGGGTGCCCGGCGATGCGGTGGCGCCGCCCTTGGGGCCGCCGGGCCCGAAGTGCCCCCAGTCCGGCGGGGTCTTGAACGGCGAGGGATAACCGTCGAAGCCGTACAGCCAGCCGCCCTTCTCCCCGCCGGTGTCGAAGGAGCCGGGGGTCCAGTAGCCGTTCCTGCCCTTGTCGTTGTGGAACAGCGGGACGTCGATCCCGTCGGCCCGCACCTTCTTGTACAGGTGCGACATGTACGCCCGGCCGGTCGCGTCGGCGGGGTGGGCGTCGTACTCGTTCTCGATCTGGTACAGCAGGATCGTGCCGGTGCCCCGGGTGAACAGGTGCCGGCGGGCGATCCGGTTCACCTGGGTCAGCCACTCGTCCACGTGCGCGAGATACGTGGGGTCGTCCGTGCGGGCCGTGCCCTTGGTCGCGGTCAGCCAGCCCGGCAAGCCGCCGCCGTCGACCTCGGCGTTGATGTACGGGCCCGGCCGCAGGATGACGTACAGCCCCGTCTCCGCCGCCATGCGCAGGAACAGGTCCAGGTCCCGGACGCCGGAGAAGTCGTAGCGGCCGGGTGCGGGGGAGTGGTAGTTCCAGGCGACGTAGACGCTGACGGCGTTGTAGCCGTGCGCCCGCATCTTCTGCAGGACGTCCCGCCACAGCGAGGGGCTCGGCAGCCGGAAGGGGTGCAGTTCGCCGGACCACACCACCAGCCGCCGACCGTCCACGAGCAGCGAGTAGCGGTCGTAGCCGATGGTGTGCCGCGCGCCGTCGGCCCGCGGCGGGGCCGGCGCCGGACCGGTCGGCGCGCTGCCGCCCGCGTACGCGGAGGGCGCCCCGGGGCCGCCGCTGCCGCCCAGGGCCAGCCCGAGCGCGGCGGAGCCGGCCAGGGCACTGAAGGAACGTCTGCTGAGCGCCAAGGTGGGTCCTCCCGGGCGGTCCTAGGGGGCGCGGGTCCGGCCATTCTCCACGGCGGCACGCCCCACAATGGATCCATGAGGATCTCGGCGCGGGCGGATTACGCGGTACGGGCGGTACTGGAGCTGGCCGTACGGCAGGGTAACGGCCCGGTGAAAGCAGAGGAAATCGCCGCCGTGCAGGACATCCCGCACAAGTTCCTGGAGGGCATCCTCGGCGATCTCAGGCGGGCCGGGATCGTGGACAGCCGGCGTGGCGGGGGCGGCGGTTACCGGCTGGCGCGGGCGGCGCCCTCGGTCACCGTGGCCGACGTCATCCGGGCGGTGGACGGCCCGATCGTGTCGGTACGCGGCGAACGCCCGACGGGCCTCGCCTACACGGGCACGGCCCGGCCGCTGCTGCCGCTGTGGATCGCCCTGCGCGCCAACGTCCGCCGCATCCTGGAGGGCGTCACCGTGGCCGACCTCGCGGCGGACGCCCTGCCCGAGCCCGTCCGGGCGCTGGCGGCGGAACCGGCGGCGTGGGAGAACCCGTGAGGGGCGGCTCCGCCTGGGCGGAACCCGGCCGACCGGGACTCGGCCGACCGGGGGACGGGCGCGTTTCCCGCCGCCCGTGCCGTTCGTTAGGGCGGACATGATCAAGAAGCTCACCTGTGCCTCCGCCCTGGCCACCGCGCTGCTGGCCGCCGCCGCCCCCGCCGCCGGGGCCGCCGCCCCCGTCCACGCTCCCGTCCACGCTCCCGTTCCCGCCGCCGGCGCCCCCGGCGTCGCCCTCCTGTCGGGCCTCCTCGGCTCACTGGAGACGGGCAACCCGGTCACCTCCCTGAACACCCTGCTCCCGACGGGCATCCAGGGCCGCTGAACGAGTACCTACGGCCGGTGCGGGAGGAGGCGGGTGCCTCCCCCGCACCGGCCGGCCGTCAGCCCCCGGTGAGTTCCTGTCAGAACCGTTGACTCGTTGACCATTCGCTTCTACGGTCCCGTCCGAACTGGCGATCGCTGTTCGGTATGACGAACGACCGCCCCAGGAAGAGGGAGCCGCAATGAAGCGCACCGCACTCCTCGCCGTCCCCGCCGCCCTGCTGCTCGCGCTCGTGCCGGGCACCGCCTCGGCGTACCCCAACCCCGGCACGGTCACCGGCAGCACCGTCGTGCACGACCCGACGATGATCCGTACCTCCGGCGGCCGTTACCTGCTCTACGCCACCGGCGGCGGGCTGGGCTACCGGACCTCCACCGACCGGATCAACTTCACCGCAGGCGCCGACGCCTTCACCACCAAACCGTCGTGGTGGTCGGCGTACGCCACCGAGGCGTGGGCGCCGGACATCTCGTACGCCGGCGGGAAGTACCTGATGTACTACGCCGTCTCCAAGTTCGGCGAGAACACCTCGGCGATCGGCCTGGCCGGCTCCACGACCGGGCTGCCCGGCTCCTGGACCGACTACGGCGTCGTCTACACCTCCACCTCCGGCAGCGACTACAACGCCATCGACCCCAACCTCTTCGTGGACGGCGACGGCAAGTGGTGGCTGTCCTTCGGCAGCTGGTGGACCGGCATCAAGATGATCCGCATCGACCCGGCGACCGGGAAGCAGTACGCGGGCGACACCAGGCGCTACTCCCTCGCCGCCCGGCCCACCGGCAGCAAGGCCGTCGAGGCGCCGTACATCGTCAAGCGCAACGGCTACTACTACCTCTTCGCCTCCTACGACGTCTGCTGCCAGGGCGCCGGTTCGACGTACAAGGTGAAGGTCGGCCGGGCGACCTCGGTCACCGGGCCGTACTACGACAAGAACGGCGTGGCGATGACGAACAACGGCGGCACCCCGGTCCTGGAGTCCCACGGCAACGTCATCGGGCCCGGCGGGCAGTCCGTCATGCACGACAGCGACGGCGACCTGATCGTCTACCACTACTACGACGGCAACGACGGCGGCACCCCGAAGCTCGGCATCAACCTGCTGGACTGGTCGTCGGGCTGGCCGGTGGCCTACTGAACCGCTCGGCCGCCGCACCTCACAGCCAGCCGCGCTGCGCCGCCTTCAGGCCCGCCTCGAAACGGCTGGAGGCGTGCAGGCGCTCCATCAGGGCGGCCATCTGGCGCCGTACCGTCCGCAGGGAGACCCCCAGCCGCTTGCCCGCGGCCTCGTCCGTCATCCCGGAGGCGAGCAGCTTGAGCAGCTCCCGCTCCGCCGGGGTGACCTCCTCCCCGTCCGCCGGCCTTCGCCGGTCCGCGCCGAGCGGCACCGCCGACTCCCAGGTCTGCTCGAACAGGGCGAGCAGCGACGCCACGATGCCGGGGGCGCTGGTGCACAGGGCGCCCAGTCGGGTGTTGGCCGGGTCGATCGGGACGACCGCGGTGCGCCGGTCGAAGATCAGCATGCGGGGCGGCAGCACCGGACTGGTGCGCACCTGCCCGCCCTGCTCGCTCAGCCAGCGGGCGTAGGCGAACGTGGCCGGGTCGTTGCGGGCGCTGTCCTGGTACACGGTCAGCAGCTGCACGCCCCGGCCCAGCGCCTGTTCGTCCAGCGGCCGGGAGGCGTCCAGGCTGGCCTGCGACTGGGCGCCGCCCGGCTCGATGGCCCGGCACTCCTCGCGCAGGTCCTTCGCCAGGCACTCCAGGCGCCGCTGGATGGCGTCCAGGCCGACGAGCCGTTCGGCGTCGTCCTCCCGGGTGTTGGGCCGCAGCGTGGCGAACTCGGCCACGGTACGGGCCACGGCCTCCCGGCTGCGGGCCAGCTCCTCCTGGCGGCGCACCAGCTCCGCCTCCTGCCGGCGCACGATGATCTCCAGCCCCACGTCGGGGCTGACCGCGCGCAGCATGCCGGGAGTGTCCCGGGACGGCTGGAGCAGCTCCAGGTCCACGAGCCGGTCCAGGCACCCGCGCACCTCGGTCTCGGTGAGCGCCAGCCGCGCGGCCAACTCGGCCACGCCGTCGTCCTCGTGGATCAGCAGAGCCCGGTAGACGGACTCCAACGACCGATCGAGCCCCAGTGCCTCCAGCACGCGACAACCCCCCGGAAGTGCGCAAATCCCCAGTACGAACGCCTCAGTGGCGCGATTCGATCATCCTACGGACGCGTTTTCGCCACGCAACCCGCGCGGTACGTCCACACACCCCTGGCACCTTCGTGCCAGCCACCTTGGTGCCGGTCGAATCCGCTTCCGCGCAGGTGGCACGGCCCGCAGGATGGTGATCACCGAGAGGGACACGGGCCGCACGGCCGGACCGGATCCCGCTCGCCGCAGCAACCGTTCTCCGCCATCACCGTCCAGGGGGATCCGCCATGTTCCGCACCGCTCGCCGTCTGATCGCCACCGGCGCCGCCGCCCTCGTCCTGTCCGCCACCGCCGTCACCGGCGCCGGGATCGTCATCGGCTGGGACAGCGGATCCGCCGGCACGCCGCTGGCCGGGGTCATCGGCTGGGACACCGAGCCGGCGCACACGACGCTCGCGACGGGCGCGGGCGTCATCGGCTGGGACTGAGCGCGTGCGGATCGTCAGCGTCACCCTCCGGCCACACGACGACTCGCGGGCACACGACGACGACTCGTCCCGGCCCATGGGCATCGGCCCGCTCCTGCACGATCTGCTGTGGGCGCACGCGGTGCCCGCCGCCGGACTCGAACACGTCAGGGTCCGCCCGGTCCGGGCCGGCCTGGAGGCGGTGTTCTTCGTCCGCGCCGCGTCCGACGCCGAGGCCGTGACCGGCGTACGGCACCTGCTCGCCCGGGTACGCGAACCGGTCGCCGCCCACGGTTACACGGTGCTCCTGCCGCGGCCGGCGCACCTGCGCGCCGACTTCGGCGCCTGACCACCTCCCCCTTCACACCCTCCCGCGCCCCGCACCCACGTGGTGCCCGCCGGCGCGTCCCTCCCGGACACCACCGTCGTCCGCTCCCCGCCGTGCGCCGCGTACTCCGCCCTGCCCGCGTACCTCCCCGACGCCCATGGGCGCCCCCCTGTCTTCCCCGTCCTTTCCGTCCTTGCCGGACTTCCCGAACTTCCCGGAGACCCGCCGTGCCCAGCAGGAAAGCACTGATCGTCCGTACGACGCTCGCCCTGTCCGCCGTGACGGCGGCCGGCGCGGCCGTGGCCCTGTCCACCGGTGCCGAGGCCGCCACCCCCGCGGCGGCCCCCGCCCCGGCCACGGC
>NZ_JACBWZ010001130.1 GCF_013870595.1 Streptomyces sp. WELS2
CAAGGTCCCGGGTGGGGAGTTCCATGCGCTCCGGGCCGACCAGGGTGCCGTCCAGCTGGCGGAAGAGGCGTTCGGCGGCCGTACGGCCGAGGGCCGCCGAGTCCTGGGCGACGACCGTGACGCCCGGCTGGAGCAGATCGGCCAGCTCGAAGTCGTCGAAGCCGACGAGCGCGACCCGGTCGGACCGCTCTGCCAGCACCCGGACGACGGTGACCGTCACCCGGTTGTTGCCGGCGAAGACCGCCGTCACCGGGTCGGGGCCGCTCAGCATCTCCTCCGCCGCCCGGCGCACCCGCTCCGGGTCGGTCGCGCCGAGGGACATCCAGTGCTCCGCCACGGCTATCCCGGCGTCCTCCATGGCCGCCCGGTAGCCGCGCAGCCGCTCCGCGGCCGTGTGGATCCGGGGCATGTCGCCGATGAAGCCGATCCGCCGGTGGCCGTGCGCGATGAGGTGGGCGACGCCGTCGCGGGCACCGCCGTAGTTGTCGGACAGGACCACGTCGGCGTCGATCCGGCCGGCCGGGCGGTCCACGAACACGGTCGCCACACCGGCCCGGATCTCCGGCTCCAGATACCGGTGGTCGTCCCCGGCCGGGATCACCACCAGCCCGTCCACCCGGCGCGCGCACAGCGCGAGCGCCAGCTCCTGCTCCCGCTCGGGGTCCTCGGCGCTGGAGCCGTTGATCAGCAGCGCGCCGTGGGCGCGGGCCACCTCCTCGACGGCGCGGCTGAGCGGGCCGTAGAAGGGGTCCGCGAGATCCTCCAGGATCAGCCCGATGCTCGCGGTCCGCCCCTTGCGCAGCACCCGCGCGCTGTCGTTGCGGCGGAAGCCGAGCGCGTCGATCGCCTCCTGCACCCGGCGCTCGGTGTCCGGGGTGACCCCGGGCTCGCCGTTGACCACGCGGGAGACCGTCTTCAGCCCGACCCCGGCGCGGGCCGCCACGTCCTTCATCGTCGGGCGGTTGCCGTACCGGTTCCCGGTGAGGCGGTCTGCGCGGCGGGTGGTCTCGGGCACGTGCGCTGTCCTGTCTGTCGTCCGGCTGCGGTTCCTCCGGTCCACGGAACGGGGTGCGGCATCCGTGGGCTTGTATGAGGATGTGGCGTCGAGCATAGAGCCTGGACAACGTTGTCAGGTGCGAGAGAGACTGTCCACCGCTGTCTCCGGCCCGCGCCCCCACCGCTCGACCGGTCCGCTCTCTTTGGTTCTCAAGTTTTCAACGGGGAGATCTCACTCTCATGCACACCGACCTCGTGGCGGCCCTGGACATCGGCGGCACCAAGATCGCCGGCGCGCTGGTGGACGGCGACGGACGTCTGCTGGTCCGCGCCCAGCGTCCCACGCCCGCCCGGCAGGACGGCGAAACGGTCATGCGGGCCGTGGCGGAGGTGCTCGGCGAGCTGTCCGGGTCGCCCCTGTGGGACCGCGCCGGCGCGGTCGGCATCGGCAGCGCCGGTCCGGTGGACGCCTCGGCGGGCACCGTGAGTCCGGTGAACGTGCCGGGCTGGCGGGACTTCCCGCTGGTCGACCGGGTGCGTGCGGCCACCGGGGGACTGCCGGTCGAGCTGATCGGCGACGGGGTCGCGATCACCGCCGCCGAGCACTGGCAGGGCGCCGCGCGGGGCCACGACAACGCGCTGTGCATGGTGGTCTCCACCGGCGTCGGCGGCGGCCTGGTCCTCGGCGGGCG
>NZ_JACBWZ010001131.1 GCF_013870595.1 Streptomyces sp. WELS2
CCGTCTCGGTGTGCGTACTGCACGCCCGGGACCTGGGCGGCGGACCCGTCCTCTATGGCCTGCTGGTGCTGGGCCTGACCGGCGGTGTCGCCGTCGGCATCCGGACCGCCCCCGCGCTGCTGCCCTCCCTGTCCCGCCGCCGCCTGCTGGCCCTGGCGATCGCCGTCACCGGCATCGCGCTGCTGGCCGCCGGGCTGGTCCCGGACGTCACCACGGTCCTGCTGATCGTCACGCTGGCCGGTGCCGCCGCGGGCGTCGCCGCGAACACCGGGCACACCCTGCTCGACCAGGAGACCGAGGACTACCGCCGGGTGCGCACCACCGAGCACCTGCACGCCGTGGTCCGCGTCTTCATAGCGCTCGGCGTCCTGATCGCACCGCTGTTCGCCGCGCTGATCGGCCCGCACCGCCTGGAGAACGGCAAGTTCGTCTTCGCGCACGGCGGCGCCGCCTTCACGCTCATGCTCGTCGGCGCGCTGCTGCTGCCGGTGGCCGCGCTGGTGCTCGCCAAGGTCGACGACCGCTCCGGCGTGCCGCTGCGCCAGGACCTGAGGGACGCGCTGCTCGGCGGCGACGACCCGGTCACGGCACCGGCGGACAGCGGCTTCTTCATCGCCCTGGAGGGCGGCGACGGCGCCGGCAAGTCCACCCAGGCCGAGGCCCTCGCCGAGTGGATCCGTGCCAAGGGCCACGAGGTCGTGGTCACCCGCGAACCCGGCGCCACACCGGTCGGCAAGCGGCTGCGCTCCATCCTGCTGGACGTGTCCTCGGCGGGACTGTCGCACCGCGCGGAGGCGCTGCTGTACGCCGCCGACCGCGCCGAGCACGTCGACACCGTCGTACGGCCCGCCCTGGAGCGCGGCGCGGTCGTCATCTCCGACCGCTACATCGACTCCTCCGTCGCCTACCAGGGCGCCGGCCGCGACCTGTCGCCGACCGAGATCGCCCGCATCAACCGCTGGGCCACCAACGGCCTGGTCCCGCACCTGACCGTCCTGCTGGACGTCTCCCCGGAGACCGCCCGCGAGCGGTTCACCGAGGCGCCGGACCGGCTGGAGTCGGAGCCGGCGGAGTTCCACGCGCGCGTGCGGGCCGGTTTCCTCACGCTGGCCGCGTCCGACCCCGGCCGCTACCTGGTGGTGGACGCCGGGCAGGAGCCCGAGGCCGTCACCACCGTGATCCGGCACCGGCTGGACACCGTGCTGCCGCTGTCCGAGGCCGAGATCAAGGCCCAGGAGGAAGCCCGGCGCAAGGCAGAGGAGGAGGCCCGCCGCAAGGCCGAGGAAGAGGCCGCCCGCAAGGCCGAGGAAGAGCGTCTGGAGCGCGAGCGCCAGGAGCAGCTCGCCCGGTTGCGCGCCGAGGAGGAGGAGCGCAAGCGGCGCGAGCTGGAGGAGGCGCAGCGGCGCGAGGCCGAGCGGCAGGCGGAGGAGGCCCGGCAGCGGGCCGAGGAGGCGCGCCGGCGCGCTGAGGAGGAGCGGCAGCGGCTGCTCGCCGAGGAGAAGGCCCGCGCCGAGGAGGAGGCCCGCCGCAAGGCCGAGGAGGAGCAGCGCCGCAGGCAGGCCGAGGAAGAGGCCCGGCTGCGCGCCGAGGAGGAAGCCAGGCAGGCCCGTCTCCGTGCCGAGGAGGAGGCCCGGCAGGCGAAGCTGCGTGCCGAGGAGGAGGCCCGGCGTCTG
>NZ_JACBWZ010001132.1 GCF_013870595.1 Streptomyces sp. WELS2
GACCACCTGCGGCCGGCCGGCGGCCGGGGGCGGCGGGGTCAGGTCGGAGTCGGGCAGTCTGGGCGGGGTGGTCTGCTGGAACAGGGTCTGGTCGAAGTCCACCAGGCCCGTCTTCTCCATCACGGTGATGTGGTCCAGCACGGTGTCGTTGGCCTGGTCGGCCAGGGCCCGCACCAGCGAGTTCTTCGTGGTGGAACGGATCTTCGCCACCGTGTTGAAGATGGAGCCGTGCGTCATCCGCAGGATGTTGGCGAAGTCCGTGTCGAACCGCCTGCCGCTCTCCCCGTTCAACTGCCGTACGAAGCCCTGCTGCTGGGGGCTCGCCTCGTCGGGCAGCGTGATGTTCAGCATCGGGGCGATCTTCCGGCAGGTGGTGTCGAGCGCCGCGTGCCCGTCGATCAGGTGCCGGCTCGCCGTGATCACCGCCTTGGAGCCGCCCTTGCGCAGCCCGATCCGCCCGACCGGGTACTCCCACAGCCCGGCCGCCCGTACCTTCACCACGAAGTCCCGGTCCTGCTCGGTCAGCGGCCCCCACTGGGTGCTCGCGATGACACGGTCCTGCGCACTGGAGACCTTGCCCAGGCCGAGCATGCCCGGGTAGGCGAGCGCGGCGAGGGTCAGGGCCATCGCACCGCCCACGAACAGCGTTCCCGTCGCGTTCCGCGAAAAGCGCACCGTGCCTCCTGCCGGGGATCTTCCGTCGTCACTCCGGACGCGCGGCGGTACGCGGGTCCGGACACCAAGCGGTACGGATCCGGGGCCGGTCCGTATCACCGCGGGCGGGTAAAGAATCGGCCGGGCGCCGTTGGCCGGAGATTGACCACCGCCCGGGAGAAGGTTGACCCGCACCCGGGCGAAGCCAGACCCGAGGCGCGCCTAGATTCACCGCATGCCCGCACCGCCCTCCCCCCGCACCCCCGCCGCGCTGCCCGTCCTGCCCTACCGCAAGCCCACCAAGGGCCGCGACTACTGGGTACTGGACGACGTCCTGCCCGACATCGACGCCGTACGGCAGCGGTGCCTGGCCAAGGAGGACTGGGTGCGGGGCCACCCCTACACCTCCGAGACCTGGCCGGGGCTGCGCGCCATGCCCGGTCTCGAGCCGGGTGAACTGGCCCGTGTGGAACGGCTGGTGAAGCGGGCGACCGGGGCGAAGGAGCTGTGGGTGCAGCAGGCGCCGGGCGGCGGCACCCTCAACCACAACTGCGTCCAGGTGGTCGGCGAGGGCGAGAGCGAGCCCCGCCCGCACACCGACTCCCGGGCGCTGTGCCGGTACGCGGCCGTGCTGTACCTCGGTCCGGACGTGCCCAAGGACTGCGGGACCTCCTTCTACCGGCAGTCGCTGCCCGGCGGCCGGCTCGGCGGCAACATCGTCCAGGCCCCGCACACCAACCTCGTCGAGGCGCTCGGCACCCGGTACGTCCCGGCGGACCACTTCGAGGAGGACGTCCGCGTCCCGCACCGGTACAACCGTCTGCTGCTCTACCACGCCAACCTGGTGCACAGCGCGACCGGTTACACCGGCCGGACACTGGCGGACAAGCGCATGACGGCCGTCTTCTTCTGGATGGCCTGAGCGCGGGCCCCCGGCCTACGGCGCGGCCTGGAGCCGGCCCAGCTGCCGCTGGATGTCCTCCAGCGCGCCGCGCCTGCGTCCGGGCACCCTGAGGC
>NZ_JACBWZ010001133.1 GCF_013870595.1 Streptomyces sp. WELS2
GGCACAGGTCCGGGGCGCTCTCGTCCACGGGACCCTGCGGGTGCTCGGGACACCGGGTGGCGGGCGCCCCCGTGGTCACGCTGTCCTCCAGCAGGTCCAGGGCGCGCCGCAGGTCGTCCTTGATCTCGTGCAGCCGGGCGTCCGGCGTGTCGGCGGTCAGGGCCTCGCCGTGCTCCCCGAGCAGCCGGAGAGCCCGTCCGAGGGCGGTGAGCTGGGCGTGGTTCATATCGGTCGGTCGCCTCCTTGCCTCCATGGTGCCCTGGCCCGCGACGGTGGCGCGGACCGTGGTGGAGTGAACCCCATGGTGAACTCCAGGGTGAACTCCATGCCGACGCGCCGTGCGGGCCGCCTGCCGGAGGCCCTCCACCGCTTCAACGCCGCCCACCCCTGGGACCACAACGCCCACTACCACCCCTGGCTGCTACGACGGTTGCCCCGCCGCTTCGGCACCGCGCTGGACGTGGGCTGCGGCAGCGGGGAACTGGCGCGGCTGCTCGCCCGGCGCGCCCGGGAGGTGCACGCCGTCGACTCCGACGCCGAAATCCTGGCCCGCGCCCGGGAGTCGACGCCCGGCACCGCACCCGTCGTCTACCGCCTCGCCGACGCCTTGCGGCAACTCCCCGACGGGCCCTACGACGTGATCACCTGCGTCGCCGTGCTCCACCACCTCCCCCTCGCCGAGACCCTCACCCGTCTGCGGGACCGGCTCGCGCCCGGCGGCACGCTCGTCGTCGTCGGCTGCGCGCGGGCGGCGGACCCGCTGGACCACGCGCTCGGGCTGGTCGCCGTCCCGCTCAACGCGCTGACGGGCTGGGTGAAGAACCGTGGCCGGCCGGCCCCGCGGCGGCCCCTGTCCATGACGGCCGCCACCCGGGAACCGCGGGAGACCTACGCCGGGATCTCCCGCACGGCCCGCCGCCTCCTGCCCGGCGCCCGGCTGCGGCGCCGGCTGTTCTGGCGTTACACGCTGGTGTGGCGGGCGCCCTGAGAGAAGGGGTCAGCCGGAGGCGTGGGCCAGGGCGGCGCGCAGGTGGCCGCCCGACTCCTGGAGCAGGCGCGCGGCCGTGGGGCCGTCGACGCCGGCGAGCAGCGCCAGGATCGCGTGCTTCACCTCGCCGCCGGTCTCCGTGAGCGCCCGGTCGATCTCGGCGTCCCCGGCGCCCGTGGCCAGGGCGACGATCCGGTGCGAGCGGGCCCGCAGCTTGGCGTTGGAGGCGCGCACGTCGACCATCAGGTTCCCGTACGTCTTGCCGAGCCGGATCATCGTGATCGTCGACAGCATGTTCAGCACCAGCTTCTGGGCCGTGCCCGCCTTCAGCCGGGTGGAGCCGGTGATCAGCTCCGGACCGACGACCACCTCGATGCGGTGCTCGGCGGCGGCGCCCAGCGCGCTGTGCTCGTTGCAGGCCAGGCCGACGGTCAGCGCGCCGAGTGCGCGGGCGTGCTCGACGGCGCCGACGGCGTACGGGGTGCGGCCGGAGGCGGAGACGCCCACCACGCTGTCGTCGGGGGTGATCTTCAGCGCGTCCAGGTCCCGGCGGGCCAGCTCGGCGGAGTCCTCCGCGCCCTCCACGGAGCTGACCATCGCCGCGGGGCCGCCCGCGATCAGGCCCACGACCTGGTCCGGGTCGGTGTTGAAGGTGGGCGGGCACTCGGAGGCGTCCAGCACGC
>NZ_JACBWZ010001134.1 GCF_013870595.1 Streptomyces sp. WELS2
CGGCGGCGGTCCGGCCGGGGCCGGCGTCCGGGCTGCTGACGACGCTCATGCGGCCCCCTCGATCACGGTGTCGGACACATACGCCTGGGGCATCCTCGTTCCCTCGCTTCTCTCGGCCGGTCTCTGTGTGCGTCACCGGCCCACCGGGGCCGGCACCGATCGGCAAGGAACGGCGCGAAGGCGGTATTCCCGGGCCCCGGCAGAGTTCATACGGCCGCAACGATGGGGGCGCCGGCCAGGGACGGAGCACCCGGAACGACAGCGTACGGTTGAAGCATGAACGTCACGCGAGGCTTCACGGGCCGCCCGCGCGTCCACAACCCCGGGCTGCCGCCCGGGCAGTACGACGCGCGTGAGGACTGGCCCGTCCTGTCCGCCGAGGTCACCCCGGACCTCTCGCCCGCCGACTGGTCCTTCCGCGTGGACGGCCTGGTCGAACGCCCGCACACCTGGGACTGGGACGCCGCGCACGCGTTGCCGGCGTCGGCGTACGAGGGCGACATCCACTGTGTGACCGGCTGGTCGAAGTTCGGCGTGCGGTTCGGCGGCGTCTCGCTGGACGCCTTCCTCGATATGGCCCGGCCACATGGGTCCGCCACACATGCCCTCGCCTACTCGCACACCGGCTACACCACCAACCTGCCGCTCACCGACCTCACCGGCGGGCGGGCCTGGATCGTCTGGGAGTACGACGGCGCGCCGCTGCCGCCCGAGCACGGCGGCCCGGCGCGGCTCGTGGTCCCGCACCTGTACTTCTGGAAGAGCGCCAAGTGGATCGCGGGCATCACGCTGCTCGACCACGACGAGCCGGGCTTCTGGGAGCGCAACGGCTACCACGCGCGGGGCAACCCCTGGGAGGAACAGCGGTACTCCGGTGACTGAGACGACGACTCCCGTGACCCGGTTCGCGGTGCCCGGGCGGATCGCCGTGGACGGCCAGGCGGCGTCGCGGTGGCAGACCGCCACACTGACGGAGATCCGCCGCGAGACACCGCGCGCGGCCACGTTCCGCCTGGCGGTGCCCGGGTGGGCGGGGCATCTGCCGGGCCAGCACCTGATGCTGCGGCTGACCGCCCCCGACGGTTACGTGGCGCAGCGCCACTACTCGATCGCGTCGGCCCCGGACACGTCCGGGCACATCGAACTGACCCTGGACCGGGTGCCGGACGGCGAGGTCTCCGGCTGGTTCCACACCGTGGCCCGGCCCGGGGACACCGTGGAGGTGCGCGGCCCGCTGAGCGGTTTCTTCGCCTGGCCGGGCGACCGGCCCGCACTGCTGCTCGGGGCCGGCTCCGGGGTCGTACCGCTGATGGCGATGGTCCGGCACCACCGGGCGCGCGGCCTCACCGTCCCGCTGCGGATGCTGGTGTCGGCGCGCAGCCCCGAGGAGCTGATCTACGGGGGCGAGCTGGGCGCGGAGACGACCCCCGTGTTCACCCGCAGCGCTCCGCCCGGGGTGCCGGTGGGACGTATGACGGCCGCACATGTGGCGCCGCTCCTGGCCGACCGGCCCGCCAATGGGTGGGAGGCCTATGTGTGCGGCTCCAACGCCTTCGCCGAACACGCCTCCCGGCTGCTGGTCGCGGCCGGCCAGCCGGTGGAACGCATCCGCATCGAGCGCTTCGGCTGAGGCGGGGGCGGGGGCGGGGTACGCGGCCCGGGAGCGTACT
>NZ_JACBWZ010001135.1 GCF_013870595.1 Streptomyces sp. WELS2
CCCGATGAAGATCCCCGGGCTGGGCTGCCTGAAGGGCTGCCTGTTCACGATCGTCATCCTGGTCGTCGTCAGCTGGCTGATCTGGGAGCTGACCCCGCTCCAGGACTGGATCGGCACCGGCAAGGGCTACTGGGACCAGCTGAGCGACTGGGCCGGCAAGGTGGGCGGCTGGATCAACGACCTGGGCGGCTCCGGGAACTGACCGCCAGGTTGGAGATTTGTCGACACCTGGCGGGTGATTTCCGCCTCCGCGGAGAAGGTTGGCTCGCCGGACGCGTACTTTTAACGACAACACGCGTCTGTAGGAGCAGTCTTGGCACGGAAGATCGGCAGCCGGTACACCGCGAACCAGATCCTGGGGCGGGGAAGCGCCGGGACGGTGTGGCTGGGCGAGGGACCGGACGGCCCCGTCGCCATCAAGCTGCTGCGCGAGGACCTCGCCTCCGACCAGGAGCTCGTCGGACGCTTCGTGCAGGAGCGCACCGCGCTGCTCGGCCTGGAGCACCCGCGCATCGTCACCGTCCGGGACCTGGTGGTCGACGGCAACGACCTGGCCCTGGTCATGGACCTGGTGCGCGGCACCGACCTGCGCACCCGGCTGGAGCGGGAGCGCAGGCTCGCCCCCGAGGCGGCCGTCGCGATGAGCAGCGCGTGCGTCACGGAGTTCACCGCGAGCAATCCGGCCGCCGCGGCGACACCCTGCCCGATCTCGCAGACGGCGACCGTGAGCAGCGCGCGACGGTCCGCCTGCCACGCCATCCGCAAGGTCACCCCGACCAGCCCCGGCATGGACCGCGGAGCCGGCATCATCGTCAGGTCGAGCCAGGCCCGCTCGTGTTCCGACCAGCCCATGTCGTAGCGCAGAGGCCCGCCGAAGAGCTCCCGCTCGGCGTCGGAGACCTCCCCCGCTGGGAGTCGCAGGCGCCGGTGTCCTGGCCGAAGTCGATGTGGCCCCCCTCGACGGTCGTGTGGCTGCTCTCCTGCGGCTCAACGAGCCGGCGGGAATTTCGAACACACGTGTTTCGGCCGTGTCGGGACCCCGGGACCGAGCGCGCGGGAGTGACGCTGATCACGGGTGTCCTCCGGGGCTGCCGCGTAGCCCGCGCCCGGGGGAGACTGCCCTGACGCACGCGTCGTTGTTAGGGTGTCGAACAGCCCTTGACCTGCACAAGCGCGGGCAGGGAGCCGATCAGCAGGAGTGCATCGATGCTTCGTACCATGTTCAAGTCCAAGATCCACCGTGCCACCGTCACCCAGGCCGACCTGCACTACGTGGGATCGGTGACCATCGACGCCGATCTCCTCGACGCCGCCGACCTGTTGCCCGGGGAGCTGGTGCACATCGTGGACATCACCAACGGCGCCCGGCTGGAGACGTACGTCATCGAGGGGGAGCGCGGTTCCGGGGTCGTCGGGATCAACGGGGCGGCGGCCCATCTGGTCCACCCCGGGGACCTGGTGATCATCATCAGCTACGCGCAGGTGACCGACGCGGAGGCCCGCGAGCTGCGGCCCCGGGTCGTGCACGTCGACGCCGGCAACCGGATCGTGTCCCTCGGCGCCGACCCGTCCGAGCCGGTGCCCGGTTCGGACCAGCGGCGCAGCCCGCAGGCCGTGGGGGCCTGAGCGGCCGGCCGGCACCTTCCTGGAGGTGATCGCCGCCCACC
>NZ_JACBWZ010001136.1 GCF_013870595.1 Streptomyces sp. WELS2
CGGGCTTCCGGGCGCGGTGCTGTACGAGCTGCACGTGGGCACGTACACCCGCGAGGGCACCCTGGACGCCGCCGCGGCCCGGCTGGAACACCTGGTGGAACTGGGTGTCACGCACGTGGAGTTGATGCCGCTGTGCCCTTTCCCGGGGCGGCACGGCTGGGGCTACGAGGGGGTGTCGCTGTGGGCGGTGCACGAGCCGTACGGCGGCCCGGAGGCGCTGAAGCGGTTCGTGGACCGGGCGCATGAACTGGGGCTGGGCGTCGTCCTGGATGTCGTCCACAACCACTTGGGCCCGTCGGGCAATTATCTGCCGCGCTTCGGGCCGTACTTCACGGACACGCACACCACCCCCTGGGGCTCGGCGGTGAACCTGGACGCGCCCGGCTCGGACGAGGTGCGGGCGTTCCTCGTCGGCAGCGCGCTGGCGTGGCTGCGGGACTACCGGATCGACGGGCTCCGGCTGGACGCGGTGCACGCGCTGTACGACACGCGCGCGTGCCACTTCCTGGAGGAGCTCTCGGCGGCCGTGGACGCCCTGGCCGGGGAGGTGGGCAGGCCGCTGTTCCTGATCGCCGAGTCGGACTTGAACAACCCGCGGTTCATCACCCGGCGCGAGGAGAACGGGCTCGGCCTGCACGCGCAGTGGAACGACGACTTCCATCACGCCCTGCACACCGCGCTGACCGGCGAGTCCCAGGGCTACTACGCCGACTTCGCGCGGAAGCCGTTCGCCGCGCTCGCCAAGACGCTCACCGGCGGCTACTTCCACGACGGCACGTACTCGTCGTTCCGGGGCCGGCACCACGGCCGTCCGCTGGACCGCACGCGAGTGGCCGGGCACCGGCTGCTCGGCTACAGCCAGACCCACGACCAGATCGGCAACCGCGCCCAGGGCGACCGGCTCACCGCGCTGCTCTCCCCCGGCCTGCTGGCCTGCGCGGCCACGCTGACGCTGACCGCGCCGTTCACACCGATGCTGTTCATGGGCGAGGAGTGGGCGGCGGGCACGCCCTGGCAGTTCTTTACCGACCACACCGATCCCGGGCTGGCCGAGGCGGTCAGGCAGGGCAGGCGGCGGGAGTTCGCGGAGCACGGCTGGGCCGAGGAGGACGTACCGGACCCGCAGGACCCGGCGACCCGGGAGCGGTCCTGCCTGGACTGGTCGGAGCCGGAACGCGAGCCGCACGCGCGCGTGCTGGCCTGGTACCGGCGGCTGATCGCGCTGCGCCACGCCCAGCCCGACCTCACCGACCCCGACCTCGCCGCCACGCGGGTGGCCTACGACGAGGAGGCCCGCTGGCTGGCCTTCCGGCGCGGGGACGTACGGGTGGCGGTGAACCTCGGCAAGCGGACCGCGGCGATCCCGCTGGGCACCGGCCGGGTGGAGGTCCTGGCGGCCTGGGAGCCGGTGCCGGCGCCGGGCCCGGACGGTCTGCTCCAGGTCCCCGGCGAGTCCTGCGTGGTCCTGACCCGGCCCTGAGCCCCCGGCGGCTTCCCCGGGGTTCCGGCCGACGGGACCCCGGGACTCCGGTCTGCGCGGCCGCCCCTGCCCGCCCGAGGTCCCGGCCGGGTCCTGGCTTCTCGGGGCTCGGGCCCCGGGTTCCCGGCTTTCGGCCCCCGGGATCCCCGGCTATCCCCGGGACTCCGGCCCGCAGGGGCCCCGCGTG
>NZ_JACBWZ010001137.1 GCF_013870595.1 Streptomyces sp. WELS2
GGCCGCGCGGCCGGCCCCGATGGGGTCTTGTGGCGCAGCCGCCTGGCGAAGCGCCGGGTGCCGCGGATCGCCACCTGGTCCTCGCCCGTGCCGGCGAGCACGACGAGCAGCGCGTTCACGCTCTCCTCGTCGGGTACGGCGGGAAGGTCGACCAGGCCGCCCCAGCCGTGCGGGAACTCCAGCGCCGCGGACGCGCCGGTGCCCCATGTCAGGGCCTGGGCCGGGCTGGTGACCGGGTCGGTGCCCGAGGTGCCGACGGCGCCGCTGGTCGCGCACCACAGCGGGACGGCCGGGGTCCGGGCCGGGTCCAGGGTGCGGAGCAGGTCCAGGGTGCGGACCAGGCCCGCCGGGAGCACCGGGTGGGCGGGGTGCGGCTCCTCGTCCAGCGCCAGCAGCGACAGCACACCGTCCCACCCGGGCCGGGCGTCCCGGGTGCCGGCCGCGTCCCATGTGTCGGCCACCGTGAAGCCCCGTGCGCGCAGGGCCTCGGCCCACGGGTGCCCGGTCGTGGCCAGGACGAGCCAGCGGGCCGGGTCGACGGGGGCCGCGGTGGCGCTCATCGGCGCCCAGGCCACCTCGTACCGCCAGTCGTCACGGGGCACCGGCGGGGTCGCGGTCACCCAGTAGGGCTCGCGCTGGAAGGCGTACGTGGGCAGGTCCGCGCGGGGGGCGGTGCGGGGCAGGACCGGGCTCCAGTCGACGTCGGCTCCGGCGGCGTAGAGGCGTCCCGCCGCGGCGAGGAACTCGGTGAGGCCGCCGTGATCGCGGCGCAGTGTTCCGGTGGCGGCGGCGTCCAGCGCGGGCACCAGCACCGGGTGCGGGCCGACCTCCAGGAACAGGTCGTGGCCGTCGGCGGTGAGCCGGGCGGTGGCCAGGTCGAACCGTACGGGCTCGCGCAGGTTGCGGTACCAGTAGCCGGCGTCGAGGGCGGAGGTGTCGACCGGCTCGCCGGTGACCGTGGAGTAGAACGGGATCGCCGCCGGGTGGGGCGTGATGTCGGCCAGGTCGCCGAGCAGTTGCTCGCGGACCGCCTCGACCTGCGCGGAGTGGGCGGCGTAGTTCACGGGCAGGCGGCGGGCGCGGATGCCGTCGGCCTCGCAGGCGGCCAGCAGTTCGTCCAGTACGTCGAGGTCTCCGGACACCACGACCGCCGCGGGGCCGTTGACCACGGCGGTGGTCAGCCGCTCGCCCCAGCGGGCCAGGTAGCCGACTGCCTGCTCGGCGGACAGCGCGAGGGACACCATGCCGCCCCGGCCGGCGATGACGGCCAGTGCCCTGGACCGCAGGGCCACGACCTTGGCGGCGTCCCGCAGCGACAGCGCGCCGGCGACGTGTGCGGCGGCGATCTCCGCCTGGGAGTGGCCGACCACGGCGTCCGGCCGCACGCCGTAGGACCGCCACAGGTCGGCCAGCGCCACCATGACGGCGAACAGGGCCGGCTGCACCACGTCGACGCGGTCCAGGGAGCCGTGGCGCAGTTCGTCGACCAGCGACCAGTCGGTGTACGGGGCCAGGGCGGCGGCGCAGGCGTCGATGCCGGCGCGGAAGACCTCGGACTGCTCGTACAGGTCACGGCCCATGCCCGCCCACTGCGCCCCCTGGCCGGGGAAGACGAACACGGTCCCGCCCGTACGGGCCGGCGCTCCCGGCGGGAGCGCGGCC
>NZ_JACBWZ010001138.1 GCF_013870595.1 Streptomyces sp. WELS2
GACCTGGGGGTGTACCCGGTGGCGTTCGCGCAGCTGCTGCTCGGCACTGCTGTCATAAGTGCCGTCCCTTCGTCCGTCGACCCGCTCACTGTGCGTGCCCAAGCTCTGAGTGGCCTCTGAGAAAGGGGTTCGGGACGCTTTCCTCAAGGCTTTCTCACAGAGGTCTCAGAGATTTCTCAGCACGCCCCTGACCAGGCCGTCCGCCAGTCCGCCGAGCCTTTTCAGAGCAAACTCACAGCCCGCGCGGCCCTCCGCCGGTCCGTACACGCGCGATGCTGGGAGGCGCGATGAACACAACCCGTTCCGGCCGTCCGGCCCTCACCCGTCCCGACGGCACCCCGCTGCGCGTCCTCGTCGTCGACGACGACCCCGACCTCGCCGAGGTGCTCACCGGCGCCCTGCGCTACGAGGGCTGGGAGGTGCGCGCCGCCGGCGACGGCACCGCCGCCCTCGCCGCCGCGCGTGAGCTGCTGCCCGACGCCGTCGTCCTGGACGTGATGCTCCCCGACATGGACGGCCTCGCCGTGCTGCGCCGGCTGCACGAGTCCCAACCCGATGTGTGCGTGCTCTTCCTCACCGCGCGCGACGCGATCGAGGACCGGATCGCCGGGCTGACCGCGGGCGGCGACGACTACGTCACCAAGCCCTTCAGCCTGGAGGAGGTCGTGGCCCGGCTGCGCGGACTGCTGCGCCGCGCCGGGATGGCCCGCCGCCCGGAGAAGGAGACCGGGCTGGTCGTGGGCGACCTGGTGATGGACGAGGACGCCCGTGAGGTGACCCGGTCCGGCGAGCTGATCGAGCTCTCGCCGACCGAGTTCGAGCTGCTGCGTTTCCTGATGCGCAACCCCCGCCGCGTGCTCAGCAAGGCGCAGATCCTCGACCGGGTCTGGTCCTACGACTTCGGCGGCCGGGCCCACGTCGTCGAGCTGTACATCTCCTACCTGCGCAAGAAGATCGACTCGGGTCGGGCACCCATGATCCACACGGTGCGCGGGGCGGGCTACGTACTGAAACCGGTGACCGGGTGAAGGCCGGTAACCGCCCGGGCCTGCTCGCCCGCCTGCCCCGCTTCCGCACCCTGCGCGCCCGCCTGACCTTCGGCCTCGTCGTCCTGCTGGCGGTGAGCTGCGCCGCCGTCGGAGTCGCCGCCGTGGTCGAACTGAACGGCTTCCTCACCCGGCGCCTGGACGAACAGCTCGCCCAGGTCGGCACCCGCTTCCCGGAGAGCCTGGAGCACCACGGCAGGCTGCCCGACGACCACGACGGCGACGAGCAGGCCGACACCCGCCGGATGGCCACCGGCACCTTCGGCGCCCGCCTGCTGGACGGCACCGTCACCGACAGGGGCCTCATCCGCTCCGGCGACCTCGCCGTCGACCTGGACTTCTCCCTGTCCGCGGGGGATGCCGAACGGCTGGCCCGGACACCGGCCGACGGCCGCCCGCACACCGTCGAACTCTCGGCCCTCGGCCACTACCGGGTCGTCGCCACCTCCGGACGTGACGGCGACGTGCTGATGGCCGGCCTCCCGCTGGAGCCCGTCGAGGCCGCCGTCCACCGCCTGGAACTGGTCTGCGCGATGGTCTTCGGCATCGCCCTGGCCACCGCCGGCGTGGCCGGCGCCCTCTGGGTCCGCTGGTCCCTGCGCCCCCTCGGCCGGGT
>NZ_JACBWZ010001139.1 GCF_013870595.1 Streptomyces sp. WELS2
CTGGAGCGGGCCAACGCCGCGGCGATCCCGACCGTGCGGCTGTCCTCGGTATGGGCCGGCCGCTGCCGCTGTGCACGCGGTAGAGGTTGATGGACCAGTGCCGGCGTTCCTCGGAGCCGGGCACGTACCCGGTGACGTGCATGTCGGTGATGGACTCCCCGGTCTCCAGCACCCGCCGCATGGTCGCCGAGACCCGCTCGGCCTCGGGGCGCGGCAAATAGTCGTGCACGCCCTTGCCGCGGTGGTCGTCGGGGGTGCCGCCGAAGATGGAGGCGAAGCGCTCGTTGGCCCGGCGGACCCGCAGATCGGTGTCGATCAGCAGGAAACCGAAGGGCGACTGGCCGAAAATCGCCTGCGAGGCGGCGAGGTCGGTCTCGATGCTGCGCAGGGTGCGCACGTCGACGACGATGCAGACGGCGGCCTTCTCGCCTTCGACGGTGCGCGTCGGCATGACGTACACCTCGGCCAGGCCCTCCTCGCCACGGGTGCCGTCCGGCCGGTCCGGCATCCGGAACGGCACCACTCCGGTCCACTCGCGCCCGTCGAGGATTTCGGCCATCTTCCGCTGGCCGCGCTCACGCAGGTCGGGATCGACGAAGGCCTCTATGGGGTCCATGCCGACGGCACGGTCGGCGGGGATGCCGAACAGCTGCTCGGCGCGCAGGCTCCACTGGTCGACGAGACCGCCGGGGCCGATGGAGAAGGACGCCACCCGGATGTAGTCGTAGATGGAACCGGGCGGACTGCTCTGCCACATGGCGTCACCGGCCGCCGCCTCCGCCTGTGCGGCCTGACTCCTCGCGCCGTCCGACGGGTCCTCGGACTCCGTGGCCTTCGCTGGTATCTCGCTCACGCGAACCGTCCCCTCCAGCTCACCGCGTCCGGCACCGGTCACCGGGGGCGGCTGCCCGCAGTATCCAGCACTACGGCGCCACAGGACACGGTGTTCACGATCACAGGTCGGTCCAGATGTTTTTCGGACCGGTCCGTGACAACACTTCCACTCTTCTAACCAGGGAACACACCACCGAACCACACGCCGCCGAGGCACGTGCGCCCCCGGCGCGCACGCCGTACCGCACGTCGACGGCCGTACACCCCCGTGCCCCGTGGGTGCCCCCGGCTCACCCGGGCACCGCGAGCTCGAACCACACCGTCTTCCCCTCCGCCCCGGGCCGGGTACCCCAGCGGCGGGAGGAGCCGGCGACCAGCTGCAGGCCGCGGCCGCTCTCGTCCTCGGGGCGGGCGACGCGTTCCCGCGGGGGGTCGGGGAGCGGGTCGGAGACCTCCACACGCAGGGAGTCGCCGAGTGCGGCGGGGCGCAGCAGGCGTACGCCGATGGGGCCGGTGGCGTGCCGCAGCGAGTTGGTGACCAGCTCGCTGACGAGCAGCGCGGCGAGGTCGGCGACGCAGTCCAGGTCCCAGCCGTGCAACTGGCCCCGGACCACCGCACGGGCGGAGCGCACGGCGCCCGGCTCCGCGGCAAACGTCCACTCGGCGCAGCCGCCATCGGTGTCGATCACGCCGATCACTTCCCAGGCCAGCGGAGCCCACCCTGTCCGGTTTAGTGGGGTTAATGGGGACATACCCGATATCCACCCCCTGGTACCGCACAGCACGGCGCACTGTGGCACGAACGGCGTACGGGGGTGCCTGACGCG
>NZ_JACBWZ010000114.1 GCF_013870595.1 Streptomyces sp. WELS2
CCCGGCACCGGACGCACCGGCCTCCCGCCGCCCGGAACCCTTCACCTGTCCGAAGGAACCGGCGGCCGGGCCGATGACTTCCGCGGCGTGGCACGGTCTGCCTCCACGACCGCGTTCCCCGACCCGTTCCACGCCCCGGGAGGCACTCATGACCACCGACGCGTTCACCACCTGCCTCTGGTTCGACGGCAAGGCGGAGGAGGCCGCGCGCTTCTACGTGTCCGTCTTCGAGAACTCCGCCGTCGAGCGCGTCGTGCGGTGGCCCGAGTCCGGGCCCGGCCCGGCCGGTTCCGTGCTGTCCGTGGAGTTCACGGCCAACGGCCAGAGGTTCGTCGCGCTCGACGCCGGCCCCGAGTTCACGTTCAACGAGGCCGTCTCCTTCCAGATCCACTGCGCCGGCCAGCAGGAGATCGACCACTACTGGACGAGACTGACCGAGGGCGGCGGCGAGGGCGGCCCCTGCGGCTGGCTCAAGGACCGGTACGGCCTGTCCTGGCAGGTCGTCTACGCCCCGCTGCCCGGCATGATCGCCGACCCGGACCCGGAACGGGCCGGACGCGCCCTGCGCGCCATGATGGGCATGGGCAAGCTGGACGCGGCCGGGCTGGAGCGTGCGTACGCGGGCGAGTAGCCGCCGCCCGGTGCCGTCGGGGGCGATCCGGTCCGGCGCGCGGGCCGGACCCCGGATGGCTAGCGTGAACAAACGGGGACGCATCACTTCAGGAGGGCCGCCGGCATGGCCGTACAACCCGAAGGAACGCCCTGTTGGGCCGACGCGATGTTCAGCGACGTAGAGGGAGCCAAGCGGTTCTACGGCGACGTCCTCGGCTGGACCTTCGGCGAGTCCTCGCCGGAGTACGGCAACTACACCCAGGCCTACGCCGACGGCAAGGCGGTCGCCGCCGTCGTCCCGCCCATGCCCGGCCAGGAGGGCCGGTCGCAGTGGTGTCTGTACTTCGCCTCGCCGGACGTCGCGGCCACCGCCCGCAGGATCCGGGAGGGCGGCGGCGAGGTACTGCTGGAGCCGATGCGGGTCGGCGACTTCGGCACGATGTGCCTGGCCCGTGAGCCCAGCGGCGCCGTGTTCGGCGTGTGGCAGGCCGGCACCCACGAGGGCTTCGAGACGACGGCCACCCCCGGCGCCTACTGCTGGGCCGAGGTCTTCACCAGGGAGCCGGAGCAGGCGGACGCCTTCCTCGCCTCCGTCTTCCCCTACCGGATGAAGGAGATCGAGGACGACGCGGTGGACTTCCGGATGTTCGACATCGGCGAGGACACCGTCCTCGGCCGGATGCGGATGACCGAGGACTTCCCGCCCGAGGTGCCCTCGTACATCAACGTCTACTTCACCGTCGACGACTGCGACGCGGCCGTCGCGCGGGCCGTCGAGCTCGGCGGGATCCTCCGCTTCGGACCGATGAGCAGCCCCTTCGGACGGTTCGCGGCGCTCGGCGACCCGCAGGGCGCCGACTTCTCGGTGATCGACATCACCACCACCGAGGGACGGATGCCCGGGATCAGGGACGTCTGACCGGCCCCGGCACGGCCCCGTCCGCGGCCATGGCATCATCGAGCGCATGCGTGAACGTGTGGTGGCCGCGTGCGACGGGGCTTCGAAGGGAAACCCCGGACCGGCCGGATGGGCGTGGGTGGTCTCGGACGGCGACGAGCGGACCCCCGCCCGCTGGGCGGCGGGCCCGCTCGGCCGGGCCACCAACAACGTCGCGGAACTGACGGCGCTGGAGCGGCTGCTCACGGCCGTCGACCCGGACGTGCCGCTGGAGATCCGGATGGACTCCCAGTACGCGATGAAGGCCGTCACCACCTGGCTGCCCGGCTGGAAGCGCAACGGCTGGAAGACCGCCGCCGGCAAGCCCGTCGCCAACCAGGACCTGGTGGTCCGCATCGACGAACTGCTCGGCGGCCGGTCCGTCGAGTTCCGCTACGTACCCGCCCACCAGGTCGACGGTGACCCGCTGAACGACTTCGCCGACCGCGCGGCCAGCCGGGCGGCGTCCGTCCAGGAGTCCGCCGGCAGCGCACTGGGCTCCCCGGAGCCCCCGCCGTCGCCCGGCACCCCGGCGGCGGCCGGGGCACCGCGCCGGAAGGCACCCCGACGCACCGGCGCCGGGGCGTCCTCGTCGTCCTCCTCGTCCTCGTCGTCCTCCCGGACCATCAAGGCCAAGTTCCCCGGCCGCTGCCTGTGCGGCCGGTCCTACGCGGCCGGCGAGAAGATCGCCAAGAACGCGCAGGGCTGGGGCCACCCGGAGTGCCGTACCGCCGAGGCCTGATCAGGCGTCGAACGTGTAGTAGGCGGTGTGGTCCAGCAGATCCGCCGGGCGCACGGTGTTCCAGGGCTTCATGGTCTCGTTCAGGTCCACCACGTCCGGCGTGCCGCCCGTCGGCGCGTACGCGGAGTCCGGGTGCCGCCGCTGCCACTCGGCCCACAGCTTGTCGACGTAGGCGTGGTGCAGCCAGAACACCGGGTCGTTGGGGGAGACCCCGGTGGCCATCTGCCCGCCGACCCACACGTGGACCCTGTTGTGCAGGTTGACCCCGCGCCAGCCCTCCAGGTGGTTGCGGAAGCCCTCCGAGGCGCTGTTGTACGGCGGCAGGTCGTACGCCGATATCGCCAGCACCGACTCCACCTCGGCGCGCGTGGGCAGTTCGGCCACGCTCGAGCCGAGCGAGCGGCGCAGGAACGTCCGGCCGTCGACGCGCACGTTGATCGGCCAGTTGCCCGTGGACGCGGCGAACGGCCCGTCCATCACCCGGCCGTCGGTGCTGCGCCCGGTGCCGCCGAGGAAGTCCGGCGCCCACAGCGAGGCCCGCACGGTGCGGTCGGCGGTCCAGTCCCAGTACGGCAGCGTGACGGAGGAGTCCACGGACTGCAGCGCCTGTTCGAAGTCGAGCAGGAATCTGCGGTGCCAGGGCAGGAACGAGGGGGAGCGGTGTCCGGTCCGCTCCCCGCTGTCGGTGTCCGACATGATGAACTCGTTGTGCGTGCGGACGAATTCGTCGTAGCGTCCGCCGCGCTTGAGTTCGAGGACGGCGGCGACGAACCGGCGCTTCTCGTCGGCGGTCAGGGTGGCCTGGTTCTTGCGTACGGTCATGGTGCGCGGTGCTCCGAAGTCCTTGCGGGGGTGGTCAGTTGGCGGGGAACGGCAGCAGCGGGGCGCCCTGCAGCTCGTCCACCGCGGCACGGGCGGCGGCGCGCGGGGTGGGCACCGGGTCGTAGTGGCTGACGACGCTGATCCAGCTGCCGTCGGCGTTGCGCATGACATGCAGCTGCACGCCGTCGATGAACACCTCGTATCCGCCGCCGTGCTCGTGGTGGTGCGCGCCGGCGTCGGCCGGACGGCCCTGTATCCGGCGCCCCTTGTAGACCTCGTCGAAGGACTCGGGCGCGGCGGGCCCGTGGTGGCCGGCGGCCGACGCGGCGGGGGCGGCGAGGGTGACGGCCACCGAGGCGGTCGCGGCGACGGCGGCTGCCGCGGTGAGCGCGCGGCGCCGGGTGATCTCGGGCATACGGGTCCTCCGAAAGAGTGAAGATTTCGTGACGACGTATGCCTATCGGCAGGTCCCGGAGCGGGAGAAATCTCTCGGAACCGGTTGGCTGTGATCCGGACAATTAGCCACATGTCATACAGAGTTGAACAAAGATGATCTTGCTGTGGCGGTGGCCCGATCCGCACCGGAACGGGGAATTCCTTGCCGGGGCGCCCCGGTTTTCCTTGATCCTTTCCGCGGGCGGTCCGGCCGAGTGGCGCGGCTCACCGCTCCAGACTGGCGCGATCGCGCGCCGCCGCCCTGCTACCCTCCGGTTCCGTCCGGACACGACCGGTGACTGTCAGGGGTGTGCGTGTGAAGGTCGTCTGCGTCGGAGGCGGGCCCGCCGGCCTCTGCCTCGCCCTCCTGCTCAAGCGGCAGGACCCGGCCCACGACATCACCGTCCACGAACGCGACCCCGAGGGCTCCACGTACGGCTGGGGCGTGACGTACTGGCGCGGCCTGCTCGACCGGCTCCACGCCTACGACCCCGAGACCGCCCGCGCCGTCGAGGCGCACTCCGTCCGCTGGACCGAAGGCGTCGCCCACGTCGGCGACTTGACCACCCGTCATCACGGCGACGAAGGCTTCGGCATCGGCCGGCACCGGCTGCTCGGCCTGCTCGCCGCCCGGGCCCGCGCCCTCGGCGTCCGCCTGGAGTACGGAAGCGCGCGGACCCGGCCGCCCGCCGACGCCGACCTCGTCGTCGCGGCCGACGGCGTCCACAGCGCCCTGCGCACCCGCCGTGCCGAGCACTTCGGCACCCGGGTCACCCCGGGCCGCAACCCCTACATCTGGCTCGGCACCACCAAGGTCTTCGACGCCTTCACCTTCGCCTTCACCGAGACCGCTCACGGCTGGATCTGGGCCTACGGCTACGGCTACAGCGGCGAGCACAGCACCTGTGTCGTCGAGTGCTCCCCGCGGACCCTCGCCGGACTCGGGCTGGACCGGACCGCTCCCGGCGAGAGCCTCGCCCCGCTGGAGAAGCTCTTCGCCCACGTCCTCGACGGCCACCCCCTCCTCTCCCGCCCCGGCGCCTCCTGGACGACCTTCCGCACCCTCACCAACCGCACCTGGCACGACGGCAACGTGGTCCTGCTCGGCGACGCCGCCCACACCACCCACTACTCCATCGGCGCCGGCACCACCCTCGCCCTGGAGGACGCCATGTGCCTGGCCGACGCCCTGGGCGCGCACCCCCTGCCCGAGGCCCTCGCCGTCTACGAGCGCCGGCGCCGGACCGCACTGCTGTCCGCGCAGAGCGCCGCCCGCTACAGCGCCCGCTGGTACGAGAACCTGCCCCGCTACATCCACCTGCCCCCGCACCGGATGTTCGCCCTGCTCGGCCAGCGCCACTCACCCCTGCTGCCGTACGTCCCGCCCCAGCTGTACTACGGCCTGGACAAGGCGGCCGGACGGCTGGAGCCCCTGCGCAGGTTCAAGCGCTGGCTCGGCCCCCGCGCCGCCCGCGCCCTGCACGCCCGCACCGAGCGCCCCCGCTGACCGCCTCCCCCGGCACACCTCCGCGCACCGGAGCACACGCACCCGGACAAGGAGCCTCCATGGCCGTACCCGCCCGGTTCGACCACGCCTCGACCGGCTACAGCCTCCAGCGCGCCTACTGGCTGGCCCGCGCCGCCGAGCCGGCCTACAAGGAGGAGGCCTACCCGGCCGCCGACGGCGTCTACACCCACGGCCGGCCCCGCACCGGCGACCGGCTGCCGGCGGAGGCCCTCCACCAGGGCTTCGGCGGCCGTATGGACCGCTTCGTCGACAACAACGACATCGTCCCGCAGCTTCCGCCGGAGCCGGTCTACACCCATGTCAGGGCGCTGCGCTCCTTCGACCCCAAGGGCAGGCCGCACGAGTCCGTGCCGATGCTCTCGGCGCTGGGCGACCGGGCCAGGGGCCTGATCGCGGACCTCTTCGCACCCGTCTCCGACGGCGTCCGCGACCACCTCATGCGCCGCTGTCTCGCCGCCCTGGAACACCACCCGGCCTGAACCGCCCGGCGGCCGGCCGGACCGGTGCCGGGCCGCCCGGCAGGCGACCGCGCGGGAACCGGCGACACTGACCGGCATGGATCTGCTGTCCCTGCGCTATTTCCAGACCGTCGCCCGGCACCAGCACATCAGCCGGGCCGCCGAGGAACTACGGGTCGCCCAGCCGTCGGTGAGCCGGACCATCCTCCGGCTCGAAACCGAACTCGGCGCCCCGCTGTTCGACCGCCGGGGCCGCCGCATACGGCTCAACGACCACGGCGCCGCCTTCCTGGCCCGGGTCGACCGGGCGCTGGCGGAACTCGACGACGCCCGGCGGGAGCTGGCCGACGCCGCCGGCCCCGGTCCCGGCCGGGTCGCCGTGGCCGCCGAGACCCTGTTCCAGCTGTCCGGTGTGCTGTCCGACTTCCGGGCGCTGCGGCCCGGGGTGCGGGTACGTCTGTTCCAGGCCCCGGTGGACGCGATGCGCCGGCATCTGCGCGCGGGCGAGGTGGACTTCGCCATCGCCTCCCAGCCGCTCGCCGGTCCCGGGCTGCGCACGCTGGAACTGGCCCGCGAGGAGGTGCTGCTGGCCGTACCGGCCGGGCACCCGCTGGCCGGCCGGGAGAGCGTCGCGGTGGCCGAGCTGGCCGGCGAGGACTTCGTCAGCACCCGCGCCGGTCACTGGCAACGGGCCCTGCTGGAGCGGCTGTTCGCCCGTGAGGGTCTCACCCCGCGGGTGGTCTGCGAGGGCGACGAGGCAGCCGCCACCCCCGAGCTGGCCGGCGCCGGACTCGGCCTCTGCCTGCTGCCCGCCGTCGTCCGGCGGGCCGTCGGCGACGACGGACCGGTGGCCTGGCTGCGGCTGGACGCCCCGGACTGCCACCGCACGCTGACCCTGGTGTGGCGGCAGAACGCCTATCTCTCGCCCGCCGCCCGGGACTTCCAGCGGCTGACCCGGGAACGGCTCATGCCCCTAGCGTCATGAACACATGGCCGAACCGGTCGTGGAAGGCATGAACGCCTCCGCATTAGCGTCGCACCGTGCCCACCGCTTCGGACGAGGGAGAACAGCGATGAGCGAGCGACACACCTCCGCACAGACCGGGTTCCGCAGCTACGCGGAGGCCGTCCTCGACGTGCTGTCCGCCCAGCCGTCACGGGCGGCGGTCACCACCGCCGAGGGACGCGTGGTCGGCGCCGGCGAGTTCCGGGACCAGGTGCACCGGCTCGCCTGGGAGCTGGCCGGGCGCGGGGCCGGCCGCGGGACCACGGTCACCCTGCTCACCGGCAACACCGTGGAGGCCCTGGTGGCCCGCTACGCCGCAGGCCTGACCGGCGCCCGGGTGGTCGTCCTCTACGAGGGCATGAGCCCGCCGGTCATGGCGCGGGTCATGGCGAGCGTGGACTGCTCCCTGCTGCTGGTGGACGACCGGCAGCGGGAGGCGGCCCGGCAGCTGTCCCGGCTCCCCGGCATCCCCGAGATCCGCCGGCTGGGGCCGGACGGTGACGCGGAGGACGTGCTCGCCGCGGCCGCCCGGCGCCCGGCCCGGCCGATGGGCGGCCGGGTGGGGCCCGACGACGACTGGTGCGTCCGGCACACCGGTGGAACCACCGGCGTGCCCAAGGGCATCCGCATGACCCACGGCGCCTACCGGCTGAGCATGGACCAGGGTGTCACGGTCGCCGGCGACCCGCCGCGCTTCCTGGCCTGCACCGCCCTCGCCCACCTCGCCGGGATCTTCGTCGACCTGGCGCTGTACCAGGGCGGCTCGGTGGTGCTGAGGCACGGCTTCGACCCCGGGGACGTGCTGGCCACGGTCCAGCGCGAACACGTCACCCACACCTGGCTGCTGCCGCCCCTGCTCTACCGGCTGCTCGACCACCCCGACCTGCCCCGCACCGACCTGTCCGGGCTGCGCCGGATCAGCTACGGGGGCACGCCCGCCTCACCGGCCCGGATGCGGCAGGCCGCCCGGCTCCTCGGGCCGGTGCTGCACGGCATGTACGGACAGGCCGAGACCCAGCTCATCACCCAGACGGACCCCGGGGAACCGGAGGTGACCGGCCGCGACGGCCGGCTGACAGTCGGCCGGGCCCTGCCGGGCGTGGAGATCGCCATCAGGGACGCCGACGGCACCGCCCTGCCGCCCGGCCGCTCGGGCGAGGTGACGGTCCGCTCGCCGTATGTGATGGGCGGCTACTGGAAGCAGCCGGAGCTGACCGCGGAGGTGCTGCGGGACGGCTGGGTCCGCACCGGTGACGTCGGCTGTCTGGACGAGGACGGTTACCTCTACCTGGTGGACCGGATCAAGGAGATGATCGTGGTCGTCGGCGGCCACGTCTACCCGGCGGAGCTGGAGGAACTGCTGCTGGGCCACCCCGCCGTCGGCCGGTGCGCGGTGTTCGGCAGCCGGGACGACGACGCGGTGGAACACGTCCACGCCGCCGTGGTGCCCGCCGCCGGACAGCGGCCCACGCTGGAGGAGATCCGGGACTTCGTCACCGCCCGCAAGGGGCGCCTCCACGCCCCCGAGACCCTGCACCTGGTGCCGGACATCCCGCTGACGGCGGCGGGCAAACCGGACAAGCAGCGGCTGCGCACCCTGCTGACCGGCTGATCCGGCCCGCCAAGCGCACGCGACGCCGTACCGGATGACAGACTGAGACCATGGACGAACGCGTGATCGGCAGGTCGGGTCAGTGGGCATCGGTGGTCGGGCTCGGCACATGGCAGCTGGGCGCCGACTGGGGCGACGTGGACGACAAGGTGGCCCTGTCGGTCCTCGAGGCGGCGGCCGAGGCCGGGGTGACCTTCTTCGACACCGCCGATGTGTACGGCGACGGGCGCAGTGAGCAGACCATCGCCTCCTTCCTGCGCGGCCGGCCCGACCTGCACGTCCTCGTGGCGACCAAGATGGGCCGCCGGGCGGAGCAGATCCCGCAGAACTACGTCCTGGACAACTTCCGCGCCTGGAACGACCGTTCGCGCCGCAACCTCGGTGTCGACCGCATCGACCTCGTGCAGCTGCACTGCCCGCCCACCCCCGTCTACTCCTCCGACGAGGTGTTCGACGCCCTGGACACCCTGGTCGCGGAGGAGCGCGTCGCCGCCTACGGGGTGAGCGTGGAGACCTGCGAGCAGGCGCTCACCGCGATCGCCCGGCCGGGCGTGGCCAGCGTGCAGATCATCCTCAACCCGTTCCGCATGAAGCCGCTGCACGAGGTGGTGGCCGCCGCCCGCGAGGCCGGCGTCGGCATCATCGCGCGGGTACCGCTCGCCTCCGGGCTGCTGTCCGGGAAGTACACCAAGGACACGGTGTTCGCGGCCGACGACCACCGCACCTACAACCGGCACGGCGAGGCGTTCGACCAGGGCGAGACCTTCTCCGGGGTCGACTACGCCACGGGTGTGGAGGCCGCCGCCGAGTTCGCCGCGCTGGCCCCCGAGGGCTACACCCCGGCCCAGCTCGCGCTGCGCTGGATCATCGAGCAGGAGGGTGTCACCACCGTCATCCCCGGCGCCCGCAACCCGGAGCAGGCCCGCGCCAACGCCGCCGCGGCCAAGCTGCCGCCGCTGCCGCCGCAGACGTTCACCGCCATCCGCGAGCTGTACGACCGCCGCATCAAGGACCAGGTCGAACACCGCTGGTAGCGGCCCGCACGAACCGTACCGCCCGTTTGACGAACGGACGGGCGGTTACACGGCACCGCATGACGCGTGATGGGCGGCGCACAGGGCGCGACGAGACAGAGGAGGAGCGGGCCGACCGGATGTGGACCGAACTCATCCAGGAGGTCCGCGTCGCACAGACGGGCGTACAGATCCTGTTCGGCTTCCTGCTGACCGTGGTCTTCCAGCCGAAGTACGGCCGCCTGGCCGACACCGACCAGGCGATCTACATCGTGACCGTCGTCATGGGCGCCTGCGCCACCGGCGCCCTCATCGGCCCGGTGTCCCTGCACCGCCTGGTCTCCGGCCACCGCGTCAAACCGCGCGCGGTCCGGCTGGCCTCCCGCATGACCCTGATCGGCCTCGCCCTCCTCCTCGCCACGATGACCTCCTCCCTGCTCCTGATCCTCCGAGTGGCCACCCACGACGCCTACGTCCCCTACCTGGTGACGGCCGTCGTGGCCTGGTACGTCCTGTGCTGGTACGCCCTGCCCCTGTGGGCGCGCCGGCGGAACCGGGGTGGGTCGGGGGACTAGCCACGCGCGGTAACAGGCGCCGGAACGGTCGCGAGTTGGCGGTCGTGGAGGCGGGTGAGCAGGGTCAGGGAGAGCAGCGCGCCGATCAGGGCGCAGAACATGTCCCACTGGGTGTCCCAGACATCGCCCTGGGTCGCGAGGAAGGCGTCCGCGCCGTGGCCGCCGATCTCGGCCGCCAGCCACTCCAGCAGCTCGAAGCAGGCGCTGAAGGCCATGCAGGCGCACACGGTGAGCGGTGCCAGCCAGCGGCTGCCGCGCAACGGTGAGGTGCGGCTGAGCAGTTCGCGGACCAGGACGGCCGGGACGAAGCCCTGCACGAGGTGCCCGAAGCGGTCGTACGGGTTGCGGTCCAGGCCGAAGGTGTCGCGCACCCAGTCGCCCAGCGGCACCCGCGCGTACGTGTAGTGCCCGCCGACCGCGAGGACCAGCGCGTGCGCGGCGAGCAGCCCGCACAGCAGCCCGGTCAGCGGGAAGCGCCGCCAGGCCAGCACCACCAGCGGCAGCCCCACCAGCGCCCACACCGTCTCCAGGAACCAGGTGGTGCGGTCGTGCGCGCCGATCGCCGACACGGCCAGCCCCGTGGCCACCACGCCGGCGAAGACGGCGGGAGGCACACGGCGCGGCGCCCGGAGCGGGGCGGGACGGACTGCGGTCACGGGGGCTCCTTGCCTGAGGCGTCCTAGAGCCCCCATGGTGGCGCCGGGCCGGGCACCCGGGCATGAGTACGGCTACTCAGCCCCGGAGAGGATCTCCGCCAGCAGTTCGTCCACGTCGACCCGCTCCTGGCCCGGCGGTACGACCTGGTGCGTCTCGCGCAGGAAGGCCGCCACCGCGGGCGCCCACGCCAGCACCACCGCCCGGTGCCGGCTGCCGTCCGGCCGGCTGTCGCCGAGGAACTCCAGCCGCAGCTCGTGGCAGGGCCCACTGCCCTGCGGCCGCAGCCGTACGTCGCCCATGCCGACCGGTCCGGCCAGGCCCGCGGAGAGCATCTCCCGGTCCAGCCGCCAGCAGGCCAGCACCCGGCCGTCGTGGGCGAAGGCGGCCGTGACGGCGAACGGGTCGTCGGCGGCGTAGCCGAGATGGGCCAGCACCGGACACCGCCCGGTGCCGGGCGCGAGGAGCTGCACCACCAGGGTCTTGTGCACGAACGGGTTCACGCTGGGGCCTCCGGCAGACGATCGGCGTAGAGACCTCTAGTACCCCGGTACCGCCCAGGATGCTCACCCGTGTGGCTGATTCCCGCGCCACACCGCTGGACGGCCCGTCAGCCGAACGCCTCCCGCAGCGCCGGCAGCAGGGTCTTCGCCGACCAGTCCAGGAACTCCCGCTGCGCGTCACCGCCGATCTGCACCAGCGCGATCTCCCCGAACCCGGCCTCCGCGTACGGCCGTACGGCCTCCACGAAGGCCTCCGGGTCGTCCCCGCACGGGATGGAGGAGGCCACGTCGTCCTCGGTGACGAACTGCGTCGCCGCCTCGAACGAGTCGGGGTGCGGCAGTTCGGCGTTCACCTTCCAGCCCAGGCCGAACCAGCGGAACTGGGAGTGGGCGCGCTTGACCGCCGTGTCCCGGTCGGGGTCGTAGCTCACCGGCAGCTGGCCCACCCGGGGCTTGCCGCTGCCGCCGTGCCGGTCGAAGGCCTCCAGCAGGCCCGCCTTCGGCTCGGTCGCGATCACCAGATCGGCCAGATGCCCGGCCAGTTCGCAGGACTGGTCGCCGGAGACGGCGATGCCGATCGGCGGCGCCTGCTCCGGAAGGTCCCACAGCCGGGCCGACTCCACGTCGTAGTGCTGTCCGTGGTGGGTGACATGGCCGCCCTCGAACAGCGCGCGGATGATATGCACCGCCTCCTCGAGCATCTCGTGGCGGACGTCCACCGGGGGCCAGCCGCCGCCCACGACATGTTCGTTCAGGTTCTCGCCGGCACCGAGGCCGAGCCGGAACCTGCCCTCCGACAGCAACTGCACGGTCGCCGCCTTCTGCGCCACGATCGCCGGGTGGTAGCGCAGGATGGGACAGGTGACGTAGGTCATCAGGGGGATCCGCGAGGTGGCCTGGGCGGCGGCGCCCAGCACGCTCCACGCGTAGGAGGAGTGCCCTTGCGCGCGCAGCCACGGGAAGTAGTGGTCCGAGATCACCGAGAAGTCGAACCCCACCTCCTCGGCGCCCACCACGTGCTCCACCAGGTCCCGGGGACCCGCCTGCTCGGTCATCATCGTGTATCCGATTCGCACCATATCCGGCGAGTCCCCGGCTCGGCGTCCGGAAAACGGCCCATGGCGCGGATCACTCCCGCGGTACCCGGAACGTCCGCAGGAATGCCGTCAGCGCCAGCCGGTTCGCCGCGTCGTCCCAGGCGGCGGCCGGGGCGGTGAAGCGCAGTGAGAAGCCGCGCCGGCCGCCCAGCAGCAGGCCGCGCCCGAAGGTACGGGTCCGTGCGCTCCCGGATCCGGCCAGCCACTCCAGGTCGGCGGCCCGGTGGCCCTGGTAGGTGGTGGCCCGGACCGCGCCGATCCGGCGGTAGCCCGGCAGCCCGGCCAGCCCCGGCTCGACGTCCCCGCGCCAGACGGCGACCGGATCGGGGCCGACGCGCTCGCTGTAGGTGACGGCGAGCGTGGGCCCGCCGCCGCCCCGGCCGAAGGTGACGCGGTAGGCGAGGCCGCCCACCCGGGAGGTGACCAGCCGTCGCCACCCGTCGGGCAGCGCCACGGAGAACCCCTCGGAAGCGCGGTACGGGCGGTAGCCGGCCGGCAAGGCGGGGGAGGCCGAGCCGGCC
>NZ_JACBWZ010001140.1 GCF_013870595.1 Streptomyces sp. WELS2
GGCGGACGTGCCCCGGGCCGCCGAGGAGTTCGATCCGCGCCGACTGCGGCGGCAGCAGCTGGCCGATCAGCCCGTCCCCGGTGACCTCCACGTCCACGGTCACCTCGCCCGCGCGGAAGGTGAGCATGCGCGGTGGGTCCATGGCGCCCCTGACCGGCAGGGCGTCCACGAGCGAGTCGAAGGTCAGCTCGGCGAGCCGGGCGTCCAGGTCGTGCAGCGCGAACGCGTCCAGGGCCGACTGGAGCAGCTCGGCCGGGACCGGGTCCGGCGGCGGGGTGTCGGCGCAGAAGACCCGCATGAAGGCGCCGAGATCCTCGTACCAGTCGTGGTTGCCCGGTATCGCGTAGACCGGCGCCGGATAGTCCTGAAAGGGCCGGAAGAACTTGTCGCCGTAGTCGTCGGCGCCGCCGACGGGGTAGACGACATCGCTGGCGAGCACCGCGAACTCGGTGCCCTGACTCGCCGTCAGGAAGCCGGGTACCACGGCGTACTGGGATTCGCCGCCCTCGCCGGTGTCCCCGATGACCATGAAGGAGAACGACTCCGGTACGTCCCGCCGGATCACCTTGTCGGCCGGTGCCCCGGCTTCCGCCCGCCGGGCCACCCAGCGGCTGCGGGTACGGCCGGTCGGGTCGCCGAACCAGGACGCGAGCACGCCGTTGCGGGCGGCCCACAGGATCCGGGGGTTGAGCCACGACAGCTGCTCGACGTGGTCCGGCATCAGCCGCCGGTAGGTGCCGGGCAGGGCCTCGCCCCAGCCGGCGCCCTGTGCGGTATCGCGTGAGGAGTCAGACACGCGGTGCACGGTAACAACGCGCCGGCCGGCGCCGGGATGCCGGGGCCCCGCCCAACACCCCGCGACCGCGCCCCGTTCTGCCCGGCCACCTGCGGCCGGGCGCGATCCGCGGGCGACGGGGCGGCGGCGGAGCCGACCGCGCTGCCGTGGCACCGGCCGGCCTTGATCTCAACCGAGGTCGAGGTTCTACGGTGCCCGGGTCAGCGATCGTCCGCAGGAGGTACCGCCGTGACCGCTCAGCCCCGCACCGACGCCGAACTCGCCGCGGAGCCGGCCGCGTACTGGACCGGACTCGCCCACGAGGCCCTCATCGCCTTCACCCGCGCCCGGCAGGCCGAACTGGGCTTCACCCAGCCCGCGTACTGGCTGCTGCGCAACCTGTCGGAGCACGACCTCTCGGCCGACGGCCACGGGATGGCCCTCGCCGAACTGAGGCAGGCCATGAGCACCTACCTCAGGCCCGAGGACGACCTGGCGGCCGAGGCCGAAACCCTGCTGGAGCGCGGCCTGCTCACCCGCGACCGCGACGGGCGGCTGTGGATCACCGCGGCCGGGGAGGAGGCCCGCGCCGCCCTCGAGCGGCACGCCCCCGCGATCCGCGACCGCATCCACCGGGGCGTCTCCGACGCCGACTACGTCACCACCGTGAAGGTCCTCCAGCAGATGATCCGCAACACGGGCGGCACGCTCCCGGCACCCGTGGTGCGGTGACCGGCCTTCGCCCACCGGCCCCTCAGCAGCCGACGCTGAAGCGGCGCTGGACGAAGCGGGGCGGTTCCACCTCGTCGAGCAGGGCCACGGCCGCGTCCTCCGCCGGGGTGACCGCCTTCGTGCCGGGCGACCTCGTGCTGTCGGCGGCCAAC
>NZ_JACBWZ010001141.1 GCF_013870595.1 Streptomyces sp. WELS2
AGCGGCACCAGTCCACCCGGGCCCGGATGCCCTCCTCGTCCCCACATCGCGTACGTCGACGAAGTCGCGGTGGGCGGGCTGGACCCGGACGCCGTACTGCGCCTCGGGGACCTGTCCGCCCACCGCGACTTCGTCGACGTACGCGATGTGGCCCGGGCGGTCGAGCGCGCCGTCACGGCCCCCGCCCCGCTGCCGCGGGTGCTCAACATCGGCGGCGGCACGGCGGTACCGGTACGGGAGCTGGCGCACGGCCTGGCCCGGCACGCCGGGTTCCGGGGCAGGCTGGAGGAGAGCGCGGGCGGCTCGGCGCGCTCGGCACGGGTGTCCTGGCAGTGCTCGGACATCTCCGCCGCCGCCCGGGCCCTGGACTGGCGGCCGGCACACAGCCTGGACGACGCCCTCGCCGCGCTGTGGGCGGCCACCGGGGAGCGGGTGCCGTGAGCCTGCTGGTGCCGCTGTACGTGCACCCGGCCGACGATCCGGGCGCCTGGCACCGGCTGGTCGCGGCGGCCGGCCGCACCTACGCGGTCGTCCTCAACCCGGCGAGCGGGCCCGGCAGCGCCCCCGACCCCGCGTTCACGGCGGCGGCCCGGGCGCTGCGCGCGGCCGGGGCCCGCCTGCTCGGCTACGTCGACACCGACTACGGCGTCCGGGAGCGGGCCCGGATCACCGAGGAGGTGCGCCGGCACCGGGAGTGGTACGCGACCGACGGCTGCTTCCTGGACCGGGTGACGGCCGGTCCGGACGGACTGCCCGCCTGCCGCCGGCTGGTGCGGGACCTCAGACGGTCCGGCACCGGGACCGTCGTGCTCAATCCGGGCGTCCATCCGGCGCCCGGCTACGTCCGCCTCGCCGACCTCACCGTCACCTTCGAGGGCCACTGGAGCACCTACGTGTCGTCGTTCACCCGCCCGGCCTGGACCGCCCGGCAGCCGCCCGAGCGGCTGTGCCACCTGGTCTACGGCGTCCCCGAGCCGCTGATCCCGCTCGCGGTCCGCACCGCGCACGAGCGGGGCGCGGCCGTGTGCGGGCCGGTGACCGGCGAACCCCCGAACCCCTGGGCCGCGTTGACCCCGGCGCTGACCGGCGGCAGCGGTGTGCAAGGCTGAGCGGACCAGCATCCGCACCCGGGAGGCAGCGACCGGCATGGCCGTCATCCACCACACCACCCTCGAGCCGACCAAGACCGAACTGCTCGCCGGCTGGCTGCCCGGCCGCCCGTGGTACCGCGGCGGACCCGCCCCGGTGCCGGAGAAGTCCGGCGGCTTCCGGCTGGACGACCCCGAGGGCGAGGTCGGCATCGAGTTCATCGTCGTCACCGACACCGCGAGCCCCGAACGGACGGCGTACCTGGCGCCGCTCACCTACCGCGGGGCGCCGCTGGAGGGCGCCGGGCACGCCCTCGTCGGCACCATGGAGCACGGGGTGCTGGGCACGCGCTGGGTCTACGACGGCTGCCACGACCCGGTGCTGGTCACCGAGTTGCTGGCGCTGATCGAGGGCCGGGCCCAGGCGATGGCCCAGAGCGTCAGCGACACCCCCGACCGCGAGGTGGCCCGCTCCTACACCGGTGCCCCGCTGTCCCCGGACGGATTCGTCCCCGAGCCGGCCGACGACGCCGAGGGCACGCGGCTGCCCGCGCCGAACGGCAC
>NZ_JACBWZ010001142.1 GCF_013870595.1 Streptomyces sp. WELS2
GCGCCCCGGCGCGTGCCCAGGGCCTTGCGCACGGCCTCGGGGTCGGCGTGCCCGACGACCTGGGTCTCGCCCCGGGCGAGCCGGCAGCCGTCGATGAGGGAGGCGTGGTTGCCCGCGTCGGAGACGATCAGCGAGCCGTGCGGACCGAGGGTGGTGACCGCGGCCAGGTTCGCCGCGTACCCGGAGGAGAACACCAGGGCCGCCTCGAACCCGCAGAACGCGGCGAGCGCGCCCTCCAGTTCGGCGTGCAGCTCGGTGCTGCCGGTGACCAGCCGGGAGCCGGTGGAGCCGCCGCCCCAGCGCCGGGCGGCCTCGGCCGCCCCCTCGGTGACCTCGGGATGGCGGGACAGGCCCAGGTAGTCGTTGCTCGCCAGGTCCAGCAGGGAGAAGTCGGCGGGGCGGGGGCGCAGGGCGCGCACGAGTCCGGCGCGGCGGCGCGCCTCGGCCTGCTCGTCGATCCAGCCGAACGCCATGGGTCCTCCGGTGCTTTTGTAGGTATCGAACAGACCCTAGCGGCATGATCAACCGCCCAGGGTGTGGCAATACCCACACGATCAACCGTCTCTGTTGTGCCAAGTCTCCTTGGCCGGGAGCGGTCCCGTAGGACAGGATCGTCGCTCATGGACCTGCTGAACACGCTGGTGGACAAGGGGCTTCGGCGCGAGCTGCCGACGCGCGAGGAAGCGCTCGCCGTGCTGGCCACCTCCGATGACGACCTGCTCGACGTGGTGACCGCGGCCGGAAAGGTGCGCCGGCACTGGTTCGGGCGACGGGTGAAACTCAACTATCTGGTCAACCTCAAGTCGGGCCTGTGCCCCGAGGACTGCTCGTACTGCTCCCAGCGGCTGGGCTCCAAGGCCGACATCCTGAAGTACACCTGGCTCAAGCCGGACGAGGCGTCCCAGGCCGCCGCCGCGGGACTCGCGGGCGGGGCCAAGCGGGTGTGCCTGGTGGCCAGCGGGCGCGGCCCGACGGACCGGGACGTGGACCGGGTCTCGGAGACCATCAAGACGATCAAGGAGCAGAACGAGGACGTCGAGGTGTGCGCCTGCCTCGGCCTGCTCTCCGACGGCCAGGCCGAGCGGCTGCGCGCGGCGGGCGCGGACGCCTACAACCACAACCTCAACACCTCCGAGGCCACCTACGGGGACATCACCACCACCCACACGTACGCCGACCGGGTGGACACGGTGCGCAAGGCGCACGCGGCCGGGCTGTCCGCCTGCTCGGGTCTCATCGCCGGCATGGGCGAGAGCGACGAGGACCTGGTGGACGTGGTGTTCTCGCTGCGCGCGCTGGACCCGGACTCGGTGCCGGTGAACTTCCTGATCCCGTTCGAGGGCACCCCGCTGGCCAAGGAGTGGAACCTCACCCCGCAGCGCTGCCTGCGGATCCTGGCGATGGTCCGGTTCGTCTGCCCGGACGTGGAGGTCCGGATCGCGGGCGGCCGTGAGGTCCACCTGCGCTCCATGCAGCCGCTGGCGCTGCACCTGGCCAACTCCATCTTCCTCGGCGACTACCTGACCAGCGAGGGCCAGGCCGGCAAGGCCGACCTGGAGATGATCGCGGACGCCGGTTTCGAGGTGGAGGGCGCCGGGGAGGTGACGCTGCCGGCGCACCGGGCCGACGCCGCGCACGGCTGCGGCTCG
>NZ_JACBWZ010001143.1 GCF_013870595.1 Streptomyces sp. WELS2
ACCGTGCACACGGCGCCGAAGTCCCAGGCCAGCAGGGCGAGTCCGGCGAGCGGGCCGATCAGGATGCCCGCCTGGTAGAAGACGTTGAAGGCGGCGAACGCCGCCACTCTCCGTTCCTCGCCGGCGTCGGCCGCGAGATAGGCGCGCACGGCCGGGTTGAACAGCGCCCCGGCCAGGCCGGTCAGCGCCGAGGCCGCCACCAGGACGGGCAGCGATTCCGCCACCGCCAGCAGGGCGAACGCGACCGCGCGCAGGGCGCACCCGGCGAGGATCGGCGGCTTGCAGCCGTAGCGGTCGGCGAGGGTGCCGCCGAGCAGGAACATGCCCTGCTGCGAGACGTTGCGCACGCCCAGCACCAGCCCGACGGCCCAGGCGGCCAGGCCGAGGCCGTGCGCCAGGTGGTCGGCCAGGTAGGGCATGAGCATGTAGAAGCCGAGGTTGATGCCGAACTGGTTGACCATCAGCAGCCGGGCCGGCCGGCCGAAGCCGGCCGTCCGGGTCCACGGCCCCCTCACCGGGCACCGGCCTTCACCAGGGTGCGGGCGAGCGGATCACGGACCCTGGCGCACCGGGTCCACCGCGTCACCACGCGCGCGTCGGGCTCGGCGATCTCGTCGGGTTCCGCCGGCGGGGCCTCCTCGAGCAGCCCGTGGTCACGGCACCAGTCGTCGTCGTAGACGGTCTGGAGGTAGCGGTGCGGACCGTCGGGGAAGACGGCGGCGATCCGGGTCCCGGCGGGATGGGTCCGGGCCGCCCAGCCGGCCACCAGCGCCACCGCCCCGACGCTCCAGCCACCGGAGACGCCGTACCGTCCGGCGAGGCGCCGGCAGGCCCGGACGGCCTCGGCCGGGCCCACCCAGTGGACCTCCGAGAAGGCCGCGTAGTCGACGTTGTCCGGGTGGATGCTGGAGCCGAGCCCGCGCATCAGCCGTGGGCCGGCCGGCTGACCGAAGATCGCCGAACCGACGGCGTCCACCCCGATGAGCGTCAGCCCGGGACGGCTCTCGCGCAGCGCGGCGGAGATCCCGGCGGAGTGTCCGCCCGTGCCGACCGCCGCCACCAGCACGTCGACGCGGCCGAGTTGGGCGATCAGTTCGGCGGCGAGGGGCCGGTAGGCGGCGGCGTTGTCGGGGTTGCGGTACTGGTCCGGGCAGTACGCGCCCGGCGTGCGGGCCAGCAGCTCGGCGACCCGGGCGCGGCGGGCCTCCTGCCAGCCGCCCTCGGGGTGTGGGGCGCCGACCCGGACGACCCGGGCGCCCAGCGCGGTGAGCAGGCGGGCGACGGGGGGTTCCAGGCCGGGGTCGGTGACGACGGTGACGGGGTGGCCGTAGGTCAGCCCGGCCAGGGCGAGGCCGAGACCGAGGGTGCCGCTGGAGGACTCGATGACCGGCGCGCACGGCGCGAGGTCGCCACGGCGCCGGGCCTCGCGGACCATGTGCAGGGCGGGCCGGTCCTTCAGGCCGCCCGGGTTGGCGCCTTCCAGCTTGGCGTAGAAGCCCCGGCCGGGCGGGGCGAAGGGTTCGTCCATCCACAGGACCGGGGTGCCGCCGACGAGTTGGGCGGGGTGCCGGGCGGTCGACGGGCGAGTCGTGCGCGCACGGAGCGGCGCGAGCGGGGAGAGGGGCACGAGGGTACGGCTCCTTCGCGC
>NZ_JACBWZ010001144.1 GCF_013870595.1 Streptomyces sp. WELS2
CCCGCCCCGCGTACCGGGTGACAGGACGGCGCGTGCTCGCCTCCGAGTGGGCCGTCAGGGCGGCGCGGGCCGCCGCGTCGGTGGCCGCGTCGACACCGCACGCGGCGAGCACGGCCACGAGGGTGTCGGGGGACACCTCCACCCGCCGTCCCCGGTCGGTGGTGTAGGCGGTGGCTACGCGGTGGGCGCGGGCCAGCTCGCGCAGGGCGTCGGTCACGAGGGCTCCCCGGGGGTGCCGAAGAGGCGTTCCAGGACGACGGCGACGCCGTCCTCGTCGTTGCCGGGCGCGATCTCGTCGGCCATGGCCCGCAGCGCCGGATGGGCGTTGGCGACGGCCACGCCGTGCCCGGCCCAGGCCAGCAGCGGTATGTCGTTGGGCATGTCACCGAACGCCACGGTCTCGGCCGCGTCGTAGCCGAGCAGCTTCGCGGCCCGCTCCACCCCGGCCGCCTTGGTGGTGCCCGCCGGCAGCACCTCCACCATGCCCCGCACCGAGTGCACGACGGTGACCCGGTCCCCGCACAGCGTCCGTGCCACGGACTCGACCTCGTCCTCCGGGACGCTCGTGTGGTGCAGGACGAGCTTGTCGATGGGGTCGGTCCACAGCAGGCCGCGGTCGGTCGTGACGTCCCAGCCGTGGCGGACGCGTTCGCCGAACCGGGGCGTGACCTTGAAGCGGCTCTCCGGCGGCGCCGTCACGACGCCCAGCTCCAGGGGCCCCAGCGCCGCCTCGACGCGCTCCACCACCTCCTGGGCGAGGTCCAGGTCGAGGGAGGCCGAGCTGAGCAGCCGGTCGGCTCCGGCGTCGTAGAGCTGGGCACCCTGCCCGCACACGGCGAGCCCCCGGTAGCCGAGTGCGGCCAGGTACTGCTTGCAGGCGGCGGCGGGTCTTCCGGTGACCACGAGGTGCCGGGCCCCGGCCTCGGCCACCCGGGCGAGCGCGCGCAGGGTGCGGGCGGAGACGGTCTGGTCGCCGCGCAGCAGGGTGCCGTCGAGATCGGTCGCCACCAGCCGGAACGGCGGGCGGTCCGCGAGCCCGTCGCAGGGCAGGGTGTCCCAGGTGACCCGCCCGGAGTCCAGGGTGAGCATGACGAGCAGATGGCGTCCGGCGGGGGAGGCGGGCAGCGCGCCCCGGAACACGCCGTCCCCGGCCGGGGCGAGCGCCGTCAGCACCATGCCGCTGTCCGCGGGGACGGCCTCGTCGGAGGCGACGGCCTCGGCGCGCGACTCCAGGCCCGTGGCCGCAGCGACGGAGCCGGGAACCGCGATCTCCACGTGCCGGGCGTGCGGGTGCCGGTACTCCAGTATTCGGCCGCCCGTGGCGTCCCGGGACAACCGGTACCGTGCGCGCACCCGGGCCGTCCAGTCCTCCCGCCCGGCCGCGCGGGCGGTCTCGGCGCACCGGGCGAAATCGCCCCGGGCGTACGCGGCTTCGAAGAGCCGCTCGTACGCCCGCTCGTCCAGAGGAGCGCACCGTCCGTAGGCCGCGGTGTCGCCCAGGTCCGCGGCGGACCGTACGACGAGTTCCCGGTGCCGGGACCACGCGTCGGCGGGCAGGGAATCGAACCAGCCCCACCGGACGGCGTCCTCGACGGCGATGGCGAGGGCGGTGTACCAGCAGACCGCGAACCCGGAGAGCGCGATGAAC
>NZ_JACBWZ010001145.1 GCF_013870595.1 Streptomyces sp. WELS2
AGCGACAAGGCGGAGAACGGCACCGCCACCGTGGCGCTGATCCAGGGCAACGTGCCGCGCGCCGGGCTGGAGTTCAACGCCCAGCGGCGGGCCGTGCTCGACTACCACGCGCGCGAGACGCACAAGCTCGCCGCCGACGTCCGCTCGGGCAAGGTGGCCAAGCCCGACTACGTCCTGTGGCCGGAGAACTCCTCCGACATCGACCCCTTCGAGTACCCCGACGCCGCCGCCGTGATCGAGCAGGCGGCCGAGGACATCGGCGTGCCCGTCTCCGTCGGCAGTGTGGTCGAGCGGGACGGCAAGCTGTTCAACGAGCAGATCCTCTGGGACCCGGCCAAGGGACCGACGCAGACCTACGACAAGCGGCAGATCCAGCCCTTCGGCGAGTTCCTCCCGCTGCGCGGGCTCGTCGGCGCCATCAACAAGAGCTGGACCGAGATGGCCCGCCAGGACTTCAGCCGGGGCACCGAGCCGGGCGTGTTCGACCTCGCCGGGACCAAGGTGGGCCTGGCCACCTGCTACGAGGCCGCGTTCGACTGGGCCGTGCGGGACACGGTGACGCACGGCGCGCGGATGATCTCGGTACCGAGCAACAACGCCACCTTCGACCGCAGCGAGATGACCTACCAGCAGCTCGCCATGTCCCGCATCCGCGCCGTCGAGCACAGCCGCACCGTGACCGTGCCGGTGACCAGCGGGGTCAGCGCGGTCATCCTGCCCGACGGCCGGATCACCCAGCGGACCGGTATGTTCGTGCCCGCCTACCTGGTGCAGAAGGTGCCGCTGCGCACGTCCACGACGCCCGCCACCGAGCTGGGCGCCCTCCCGGAACTGGCACTGGTGCTGGTCGCCGCCGGCGGGATCGGCTGGGCGGTCGGCTCCGGCCTGCGCGCCCGGCGCCGCGGCGACGCGTAACCCGCGCCGCGCGGTACGACCGTCGTACGAGCCGGGAGCCGGTGGGGGCACCGGGCCCCGGCCGTTAGGGTCGGGGCATGGCGATTCCCGAATTCCTCCGCGCGCTCAGGGCCTCCGCCGGGCAGCAGCTGATCTGGCTGCCCGGCATCACCGCGATCGTCTTCGACGACGACGGCAGGGTGCTGCTCAACCGTCGGACGGACACACGCAAATGGTCGGTGATCGGCGGCATCCCGGAGCCGGGCGAGCAGCCCGCCGCCTGTGCGGTGCGGGAGGTCTTCGAGGAGACGGCGGTGCACTGCGTGGCCGAGCGGGTGGTCCTGGTCCAGGCGCTGGCGCCGGTCACCTACCCCAACGGCGACGTCTGCCAGTACATGGACATCACCATCCGCTGCCGGGCGGTGGGCGGCGAGGCCCGGGTCAACGACGACGAGTCGCTGGAGGTCGGCTGGTTCGCGGTGGACGCCCTGCCCGCACTGGACGAGTTCGGCCTCTTCCGGATCAAGCAGGCCATGTCCGATGCACCCACATGGTTCGACCCTATGACTGCCGGCTGAAGTATGGGTGGCGACCATATGTGGTGACGGTGGGCTCCCCCTTAGGGTCGGCATATGACCTCGCCCACCCCCCTGCCCGCCGCCCCCTCCGGTACCCCCGCCCCGTCCGGTCCCGCCACGCCGTCCGGTCCGGCTCCCGTGCCCGGCCCCGGCCCCCTGCCGGGCTCCCTCGCG
>NZ_JACBWZ010001146.1 GCF_013870595.1 Streptomyces sp. WELS2
CGGCAGAGCGAGGAACTGGACTCGCTCGCGGAGCTGCGCCGGGCCTCGGAGGCGGCCTGGGAGCGGGCCCGGGAGAACCCGGCGGAGCCGTCGCCGACCTGGACGCTGTACCGGCTGCGCCCGCAGACGGTGGAGTTCTTCCAGGGCGACCCGGAGCGGCGGCACGTACGCCTGGAGTACCGCAGCACCGGGTTCGGCTGGAGCCGGTCGCTGCTGTGGCCGTGAGGGGCACACGCCCCCGCGGCCGGTGTGCGCGCCCTTGGCCGACGAGCCCCGCGGGCGGGCTCGTTCACGTCCGGCGCACCCTTCCCGCACACCCGTGATCAATCCGCAACCAATTCCGGTCTTGACCGAGACCCATCAACCGGGTGGGTGATTACGCTCCCGCTCATGACCGCCTCCCACCCCGCCGACGCCCCCCGCCCGCCGGTCCCCGCCGACCCCCCGGTCTATGTGATCGGCGCCGGACCGGGCGGCCTGGCCGTCGCCCGGGCGCTGCGGGAGAAGGGCGTACGGGCCGTGGTCCTGGAGAAGTCCGGCCGGGTCGGCGCCTCCTGGCGCGGCCACTACGACCGGCTGCGGCTGCACACCACCAGGCGGCTGTCCGCGCTGCCCGGCCTGCCCATGCCCCGCAGGTTCGGGCGCTGGGTGTCCCGGGACAACGTGGTGCGCTACCTGGAGAAGTACACCGAACACCATCGGCTGGAGGTCGTCACCGGGGTCGAGGTGCACCGCGTCGAGCGGACCGCGGACGGCACCGGCTGGCTGCTGCACGCCTCCGGGGGCCGGGAGCTGACCGGCAGCGCGGTGGTCGTCGCCACCGGCTACAACCACACCCCGCGGCTGCCCGACTGGCCGGGCCGCACGGAGTACACCGGGGAACTGCTGCACGCCGCCCGGTACCGCGACGCCGCTCCGTACCGGGGGCGGGACGTGCTCGTCGTCGGCGCCGGCAACACGGGCGCGGAGATCGCCGTGGACCTGGTGGAGGGCGGGACCGCGCGGGTGCGGCTGGCGGTGCGCACACCCCCGCACATCCTGCGCCGCTCCACCCTCGGCTGGCCCGCCCAGTACACCGGCGTCCTCGTCCGGCGGCTGCCGGTGTGGCTGGTGGACCGGCTCGCCGGGCCGGTGGGGCGGCTGAGCACCCCCGACCTGTCCGCGCACGGGCTGCCGCGTCCGGCCACCGGTCTGTACAGCAGGGTGCGGCAGGGCGCGATCCCGGTGCAGGACGCCGGCCTGGTCGACGCCGTCCGCACGGGCCGGGTGGAGGTCGTGGCCGCCGTGGAGGCGTTCGAGGACGGCGCGGTGGTCCTCGCCGACGGCAGCCGGATCACACCGGACGCGGTGATCGCGGCCACCGGGTACGTCCGCGCGCTGGAGGGGCTGGTCGGGCATCTCGGGGTGCTGGACGGGCGCGGCCGGCCGGTGGTGCACGGCGGCCGTACGTCCCCGCGGGCGCCCGGCCTGTACTTCACCGGGTTCACCAACCCGATCAGCGGGATGCTGCGGGAGCTGGCGATCGACGCGGGGCGGATCGCGAAGGCGGTGGAGAAGTCGGGCGTGACGGCCGCGAAGCGGTCGTGAGGCCAGGGTCATCGCCTGCGGCGGGCAGCCGCCCGGCCCCGCCGCCCCGGCCGGGTGAC
>NZ_JACBWZ010001147.1 GCF_013870595.1 Streptomyces sp. WELS2
CGTGGCGCTGGTCGGCGGCGGACCCGGCGACCCCGATCTGATCACCGTCCGCGGCCGGCGCCTGCTCGCCGAGGCGGACGTCGTCATCGCCGACCGGCTGGGCCCGCGCGATCTGCTCGCCGAGCTGCCGCCGCACGTCGAGGTGATCGACGCGGCGAAGATCCCCTACGGCCGCTACATGGCCCAGGAGGCCATCAACAACGCGCTGATCGAGCACGCCAAGCAGGGCAAGGCGGTGGTCCGGCTCAAGGGCGGCGACCCGTTCGTCTTCGGCCGGGGCATGGAGGAGGTCCAGGCGCTCGCCGAGGCCGGCATCCCGTGCACGGTGGTTCCCGGCATCTCCAGCTCCATCTCGGTCCCGGGCGCGGCCGGCATCCCGGTCACACACCGGGGGGTCGCCCATGAGTTCACCGTGGTCAGCGGCCATGTGGCGCCCGACGACGAGCGCTCCCTGGTCGACTGGCCCTCGCTGGCCAAGCTCACCGGCACCCTGGTGATCCTGATGGGCGTCGACAAGATCGGGAAGATCGCCGAGACGCTCGTCGCCCACGGCAAGCCGCCGACGACACCGGTGGCCCTGGTCCAGGAGGGCACGACGGCCGCCCAGCGCCGGGTGGACGCCACCCTGGCCACGGTCGCCGAGGCGGTACGGTCTCAGGAGGTGAAGCCCCCGGCGGTCATCGTCGTGGGCGAGGTGGTGCGGGTCGGCCCCGAGCCCGCCGCCTGATCACCGTAGGGGACACCCACCGGGAACCCTCGGACAACTCCGGGTAACCCCCGGTAACGCGACCCTCACCCAGCCGTTGGCAGCACACCCAGGACAAGGCAGTATCACCCCGTGGCCGATCTCATCACCGTCGAGGACCCCGACGACCCGCGCCTGACCGACTACACGGACCTGACCGACGTGGAGCTGCGCCGCCGGCGGGAGCCCGCGGAGGGCCTGTTCATCGCCGAGGGCGAGAAGGTCATCCGCAGGGCCAAGGAAGCGGGCTACGAGATGCGGTCCATGCTGCTCTCGGCCAAGTGGATCGACGTCATGCGCGACGTCATCGACGAACTCCCGGCCCCGGTGTACGCCGTGAGCCCGGAACTCGCCGAACGGGTCACCGGCTACCACGTGCACCGCGGCGCCCTCGCCTCCATGCAGCGCAAGCCGTTGCCGACGGCCGGCGAGCTGCTCCGCACCGCCCGCCGCGTGGTGATCCTGGAGTCGGTGAACGACCACACCAACATCGGCGCGATCTTCCGCTCGGCGGCGGCCCTCGGCATGGACGCGGTGCTGCTGTCGCCCGACTGCGCCGACCCGCTGTACCGGCGGAGCGTCAAGGTCTCCATGGGCGCGGTGTTCTCCGTGCCGTACGCCCGTCTGGACACCTGGCCGAAGGGCCTGGAGTCGGTCCGCGAGGCCGGTTTCACGCTGCTCGCGCTCACCCCGGACGAGAAGGCCGGCAGCCTGGACGAGGTCGCGCCGCACCGCATGGACCGGGTGGCGCTCATGCTCGGCGCGGAGGGCGACGGCCTGTCCAGGCAGGCCCTGGTCGCCGCCGACCAATGGGTGCGCATCCCGATGTCCCACGGCGTCGACTCCCTCAACGTGGGCGCGGCGGCGGCGGTGGCGTTCTACGCGGT
>NZ_JACBWZ010001148.1 GCF_013870595.1 Streptomyces sp. WELS2
CGCCGGTGTGCGCTCAGGGACGAGCCGGGCGCGGCCTCGGTGTGGCTCATGGCGTCAGGGTCCTCTCCAGAAGGGTGCGCAGCTCCCCGAGGAACGCGGCGGAGTCCAGCTCCGGATCGTCCTCGTCGGTCATCGTGCGCAGGGACAGGGTGAAGGACTGCACGGTCAGCAGCAGGGCGCGGGCCTGCCGTTCGGTGTGGGCGGGCCGTACGGAGCCGTCCGCGTGACCCTCGCGCAGCGCGTCGCCCAGCAGCGCCAGCAGCGCCTCCTGGCTCGCGCCGCGCCGGTCGAGGACGTACGGCAGCAGCAGTTCCGGATCGACGTCGACGATCTTGCGGAAGAGGGGATGCGCCCGGAACGCCTCGACGCCGGCCACCAGCCCGTCCACGATCCGGGTGCGCGTGGCGACGCCGGGCGCGGGCTGCGGGATCGCCCGGGTGGCCACGTCGATCCACTCCCGGGTCATCAGATCGCCCACCAGCGTCCGCAGGTCCGGCCAGCGCCGGTAGAGCGTCATCCGGGAGACCCCGGCGCGGCGGGCGACGTCGGCGAGCGTGGTGCGCCGCACGCCGACGGCCAGTACGCAGTCGCGTACCGCGTCGAGCACGGGATCGCCGTCCGAACCGTTGTGACGAATAGGCGTCATGTGTCACAGTGTAACGCCTCGGGAGCGGGACGGAAGCGGCACCGCTCGCGTACCGCTCACCGATCACTGCCACCGCCCAGCCCGCCAACCCTGTGAGGACGACCGTTCAATGGACATGCTGTGGAACGGCTGGGGCGACCCGGCCAAGGCGGCACCGCTGCCCGACACGGTGACCGGGCTGCTGCGCGACCTGCTCGGTGTCAAGCCGCGCAGCACACCCGCCACGGCCCTGGCGGACCTCTGCCCGCCCGCCGTCACGGCCCGGCCCGCCGCCCTGAAGGCCCTCGCCGAGGCCGTCGGCGGCGAGGAGAACGTCCGCACGGACGCCGAGAGCCGCATCCGGCACACCCGCGGCAAGTCCACCCCCGACCTGCTGCGCATCCGCGCCGGGGACATCGCCGACATCCCCCAGGCCGTCGCCCTGCCCGCCGGTCACGACGAGGTCCTCGCCGTGCTGCGCGCCTGCGCCGCACACGGCCTGGCCGTCGTCCCCTTCGGCGGCGGCACCTCCGTGGTGGGCGGACTCGCCCCGCGCCGCCGCGAGTTCGTCGCCCTGGACCTGCGCCGCATGAACGGCCTGCTCGACCTGGACCCCGTCTCGCGCACCGCCGTCCTCCAGCCCGGCCTGCGCGCCCCCGAGGCCGAACGGCTGCTCAACGAACACGGCTACACCCTCGGCCACTTCCCGCAGTCCTTCGAGTGGGCCACCATCGGCGGCTTCGCCGCCGCCCGCTCCAGCGGACAGGCGTCCGCCGGATACGGCCGCTTCGACGAGATGGTGCTCGCCCTCACCCTCGCCACTCCCGAGGGGACCCTCGACACCGGCCGCGCCCCGCGCTCCGCCGCCGGGCCCGACCTGCGCCAGCTGATCCTCGGCTCGGAAGGCGCCTTCGGCGTCATCACCTCCGTCACCGTACGGATCCGCCCGCTGCCCGAGACCCGGGTGTACGAGGGCTGGCGGTTCGGCTCCTTCCAGGAGGG
>NZ_JACBWZ010001149.1 GCF_013870595.1 Streptomyces sp. WELS2
GGCCGGGTTCCGCGACCGCCATGTCGCCCGGGGCCGCTGCCCGGCCGACGACCTGCTGGACGAAGGACCACCCGGGGGCGTCCGCGCCCACGGGAGGAAGGACATCCGCACATGACCGCCCCGGAGACCGGCACCACGACCACCGAGACGGACACCGAGGCGCTGCGCGAGCGGGCGCTGGCCTGCCTCACCACCGCCCGTGCCCGCACCACGCTGCTGACCAGTTGTGTCGACGAACCCGACCTGACCGCCCAGCACTCCCCGCTGATGTCCCCGCTGGTGTGGGACCTCGCGCACATCGGCAACCAGGAGGAGCTGTGGCTGCTGCGGGCGGTCGGCGGCCGGGAGGCGATGCGGCCCGGGATAGACAGCCTGTACGACGCCTTCGAGCACCCGCGCGCCGAGCGGCCCTCGCTGCCGTTGCTGCCGCCCGCCGAGGCCCGCCGGTACGCGGCCGAGGTGCGCGGCCGGGCGCTGGACCTGCTGGCGTCGGCGGACTTCCACGGCAGCCGGCTGACCGAGGCAGGCTTCGCCTTCGGCATGATCGCCCAACACGAACAGCAGCACGACGAGACCATGCTGATCACCCATCAGCTCAGGAAGGGCCCGCAGGCGCTCACCGCGCCCGACCCGGCCCCGGCACCGCCGTTCACCGGACCGGCCGAAGTCCTGGTGCCCGGCGGCCCGTTCACCATGGGCACCTCCGACGAACCCTGGGCACTGGACAACGAACGCCCGGCGCACCCCCGGGAAGTGGCGCCGTTCTGGATCGACACCGTCCCGGTGACGAACGCCGCCTACCAGGCGTTCATCGAGGACGGCGGCTACACCACCGAGCGCTGGTGGACACCGGAGGGCTGGGCGCACATCCGGCGGCACGGCATCACCGCCCCGCTGTTCTGGCGGCGCGACGGCGACCGGTGGCTGCGGCGCCGGTTCGGGATCACGGAACCGGTGCCGCCCGACGAGCCGGTGCTGCACGTGTGCTGGTACGAGGCGGACGCCTACGCCCGCTGGGCCGGACGCCGGCTGCCCACCGAGGCGGAGTGGGAGAAGGCGGCCCGCCACGACCCTGTCACCGGCCGCTCCCGACGCTACCCGTGGGGCGACGCCGACCCCGCGCCCGAGCACGCCAACCTCGGCCAGCGGCATCTGCGGCCCGCCCCCGCCGGCAGCTATCCGGCCGGTGAGTCGCCGCTGGGGGTACGGCAGCTGATCGGTGACGTGTGGGAGTGGACGGCGAGCGACTTCCTGCCGTACCCGGGGTTTAGGGCGTTCCCGTACAAGGAGTACTCCGAGGTGTTCTTCGGCTCCGCCCACAAGGTGCTGCGCGGCGGCTCGTTCGCGGTGGACCAGGTGGCCTGCCGGGGCACGTTCCGCAACTGGGACTACCCGGTGCGCCGGCAGATCTTCTCCGGGTTCCGCACCGCCCGTTCGGAGGCCGTCTGATGTGCCGTCACCTCGCCTACCTCGGACCCGAGGAGTCGCTGGGCCGGCTGCTCGTGGAGCCCCCGCACGGCCTGTACCGGCAGTCGTGGGCGCCGCGCCGGCAGCGGTACGGGACGGTCAACGCCGACGGGTTCGGGGTCGGCTGGTACGCGCCCGGGGATCCGGCGCCGGCCCGCTA
>NZ_JACBWZ010000115.1 GCF_013870595.1 Streptomyces sp. WELS2
CCGGGCTCAGGGGCTGAGGCGCTCCACCGTCCAGGTCGCCGGCGAAGGCCGCGGCCATGCGCAGCCAGGGCGTGGCCTCCTCGTGACGGCCCTGCCGCTCCAGGGTGCGGCCCAGCATCAGATGGGCGTAGTGCTCCACCGGATCCCGGTCGATGATCCGCCGCAGTTGTTCCTCGGCCCGCCGCAGCTGTGCCGAGTGGTAGTAGGCGCGGGCCAGCAGCAGCCGGGGCCCGGTCTGCTCGGGGGCCTCCTCGACCACGGCGGTGAGCAGCTCGGCCGCCCGGGCGTAGTCCTTCGCGTCGAACAGCAGCAGGGCGCGTTCCCAGCGCTCGGCCGTGGTCTCCTCGCGCGGGGCGCCGGGGCCGTTGTCGAACAGGTGCAGGGCGCTCGCCCAGCGGTCCGGCGCGACCCCGCCCGTCGCCGGGTAGTCGTGGAAGGTGTCGCTCATGAGTCCTCCCTCGGTACTGAGCGGCCTGTTGATTGATACATCAACCAACTTCTGCCCGAACCGGTGCGGACCGACGGGTATTCCCGGACCCCCGGCCGACCGGCTCAGGCCCCTGGGTGCGGCCCGCCCCGTCCCGCGTCAGTCCTCGTACGGCTCGTAGTCGAACCAGTCGAAGTGGACGGTTCCCGTGGCGGCGTACAGGCCGATCACGCGGCCGGTGAAGCCGCCGGCGACCTCGGTGGACAGGTACCGGCCGTCGAGCCTGGCGAGTTCGGTGAAGGTGCCGTCCGTTTCCCGCACGCCGAGCGCGACGGTGTCGGGTCCGTCGCGCGGGTCGGTGACCTGCCGGGCGGGGGTCGTCTCGACGCCGAGCACCACCGGACCGCCGGCCGACGGGCGGGAGGCCACCACCGACCGCAGCGGGCCGATCCGGGCGATCACCCGTACCTCGTCCGCCGTGGCCTCGATCTCGTAGTGGTGCCGCTCGTCGAGGCGGACGGCCAGACCGCCGCTGCCCCCGGCCGGGTCGACCAGGGTCCGCGCACGGCAGGCCAGGTGCTGCTGGCGGCGTCCGACGAAGGTGACGTCGGTGTCGTCGAGCGAGGCCCCGCGGGCGCGCAGGCTCAGCCAGCCGGCGCGTTCCCCGGTGGTGCAGTCCTCCTCGTGCCGCAGGCGCGGCGAGATCCAGCCGGGGGCGAGGCCGCCGCTCCCGAAGTCGTCCCGGACCGGCACGGCGGCGGGCCGCTGGAGCGGCCACGGGAGCGGGGCCGGGGCGGCCGTGACCTCGCCGACGACCGGCCAGCCGTCGACCCAGGTCACCGGGGCCAGGAACGTCTCCCGGCCCAGCACGTGCCAGCCGGGTGTCCCGCCGTGTGGCCGGACGCCGAGGAACACCATCCACCAGGAACCGTCGGGTCCCTGGACCAGGTCTCCGTGGCCGGTGTTCTGGACGGGGTGGTCGGTGCCGCGATGGGTCAGCACGGGGTTGGCCGGGCAGGGCTCGAACGGGCCTTCGGGGCTGCGGCCACGGGCGACCGAGACGGCGTGGCACCGCTCGGTGCCGCCCTCGGCGATGAGCAGGTACCAGTACTCGCCGATGTGGTAAAGGTGCGGCGCCTCCGGGGCCTTGGCGCCGGGCGACCCGGACCACACGCGCCGCGGCTCGCCGAGGGTCTCCCCCGTGTGCGGGTCGATGCGGACCTGGCCGACTCCCGCCACGGTGCACCAGCAGGTGCCCTCGTCGTCCCAGGCGAGGTCCGGGTCGATGCCCCGCACCCCGGGCAGCCGGACCGGATCGGACCAGGGGCCGGCCGGGTCGGTGGCGGTGAACAGGAGGTTCCCGTCGCCGCTGACATTCGTCACGATCAGCCAGAAGCGGCCGTCGTGGTAGCGCAGCGTGGGGGCGTAGAGGCCGCCGGAGGAGCGGGAGCCGGGCGGCAGCCGCAGTTGCCCGGGCCGGTCCAGGGCGTTGCCGATCTGGGTCCAGTGCACCAGGTCGCGGCTGTGGAAGACGGGGATGCCGGGGTAGTACTCGAAGCTGGAGCAGGCGAGGTAGTAGTCCTCCCCGGCCCGGCAGACGCTCGGATCGGGGTGGAATCCCGGGATCACGGGGCTGCTGAGGCTGATGCCGCTCTCGGGCGCGCTCGGCACATCGAGTCCTTTCCGGGACGACCCGCACCTACGGCGGCGCCGATCGAAAGTTTCGCTCGAAGGTTCGAATGATTCCCGGCGAGGCTATCGACGGCCGTGGAAGCGGTCAACGGGTGCGCCCCGGCGCGATGGCCTTCGCGCGGGGCGGCCGTGGACCGGTTCGCGGACCGGGGTTTGCGCGATCTCGTTCCAGGAGCGCTCCCCCGCCGGGACCGGCGCGCAAACCCCGTACGGATCAAGGAGCTTGGCCCGTCCGCGTACGCCGCCCGGGCCCACGCCCCGTCATTAGGATTCCATGCATGGTCACAGCCCATCACGCAGTCCTCGAGCTCCTTGCCCGCTACGAACCGAAGAGCACCGCCGAACGCGCCGACGTGGAACGGGTGCGTGCCCTCGTCGCGTCGGGCGACCCGTGGCCCCGGTCGACTCCGCTGCACGTCACCGGGTCCGCGCTGATCGTGCACCCGGAGAGCGGCCGGGTGCTGCTGCGCTGGCACCAGCGCCACGAGTCGTGGCTGCTGGTCGGCGGGCACGCCGACCCGGACGAGTCCGACCCGCTCGCCATCGCCCTGCGGGAGGGCCGGGAGGAGACCGGGCTGACCGACCTCGCGCCCTGGCCGGACGCCGGGGTCCGGCACCTGGCCATCGTGCCGGTACCGGCCAACTCCCGGGAGCAGGCGCACGAACACGCCGACATCCGTTTCACCCTGGCCACCCGCGCCCCCGAGGCCGTCCGACCGGAGAACCCGCAGGCGCCGCTGCGCTGGCTGACACCGCGGGAGGCGCGCCGCGTGATCACCGAGGAGAACATCCGGGAAACCCTGTCCCGCGTGGAACCCCTGCTCGCCGGCTGACCGGCCGAGGAGCCAAAGCCCTGCCCGACGAGCCGTGTCACCACCCGAAAGGGTGAGGCCGGCCGGCCCCGCGCCCCTCCATCGGGTCCTCCCCCGGCATTCTCCGGACGCTGCGTGATCGTACGTCTACGGTACGCACATGCCGCGCGTGTGTGCCGCGGCCGCGTAAGGAGGGACCCTTTGGCATCGGTCTGCGACCCCAAGTACGCCCCCGCCGGTGACGTGGGCGGAGCACTCATGGTGATCGACTCCCGGCTCAAGTCCATCTACGACGGCGGGACCGGGATCGACCCCGAACAGCAGCGGTTGGCCGACCAGTTCACCGCGTCCCTGGGCCCGAGAGGGGCGCACGACCTGCTGGACGGCGCCTGCACGATCATCTACATGTTCACGACCTGGCTGCGGATGGCGTACGAGGATCACGACAAGGACGTCATCGAGTACGTGGTGCCGAGCCTGGTGGCCTCGATGCGCATGATGCCCAAGAGCATCCGTCCGGAGGCCATTCCGACCATGGCCGGGCTGGTCGTCTCGGCGGGCATGGGTCTGAGCCCCAGCCTGTGGCGCAAGCAGTACGGCAAGTGGACCAAGGAGGAGATGAACCCCCTGGAGGCCACCGCGTTCCTGCTCGCCGAGCACATCAACCGCCTCACCGACGACCGCGAGTTCGCCACCCGTCTCATCAGCAACGCGCTGTCCAAAGCGGAAGGCGCCTGAGACACGCGGGACATCACCGCCTCCGGGGCTCAACGCGCGGCTCCCCTACGGGAGTCGCGCACTTCACCGTGGACTCGCGCGGCCCGGCCGCGGCGAGCCTCTCCCCCACCGCGTTCAAAAAGGGACGTTTGTGCGAGCGCTGACGGTACACACGATGAGCTAACAGGCTTTACCCGACGAACGACGAAACGGAGGCCACCATGGGCATCCTCGCGTGGATCATCCTCGGCCTGCTCGCCGGCGCCATCGCCAAGGCCATCATGCCGGGCAAGGACCCCGGCGGCATCATCGTCACCATGCTCATCGGCGTGGCCGGCGGTCTGCTCGGGGGCTGGCTCGGCAAGGTGGTGTTCGGCGTCGACTCCGTCGACGGGTTCTTCGAGCTCTCCACCTGGATCGCCGCCATCGTCGGCTCCCTCATCCTGCTCGCCCTCTACCGCCTCTTCACCGGCTCCCGGCACTCGCACTCGCACCGTCACGCCTGACGCGTTGACGCCGACCGCGGGCCGGCCCGCGACGCGCCACCGGCGTCACGGTCTCGCGCAGGCCGGCTCACCGTCGTCGGCGGGAAGGCCCAGCCGACCGGCCACGGTGGTGAGAGACGTTCCCAGAGGGAGCCCGACCCGGGTGACCGCGTACCGGTCGCCCCGGGTCGGGTCTCTGTTCACGATCAGCACCGGCTTTCCCTCCTTGGCCGCCTGGCGGACGAACCGGAGCCCGGACATCACCGTCAGCGAGGAGCCCAGGACCAGCACCGAGGCCGCCTCCCGGACCAGCTCGCGACAGTGCTCGACCCGCCGGGGCGGCACCGCTTCGCCGAAGAACACCACGTCCGGTTTGAGGATGCCGCCGCAGAGCTCGCAGGGCAGCACGCGGAAGTCCCCGACCTGTTCGTCGGTGAGATCGGCGTCACCGTCCGGGTTGATGCCGGCGGCCACCGGCTCGAAGCCCGCGTTGGCCTCCTCCAGCCGCCGGGCGAGTTCCCGGCGCGCACTGCGGGCGCCACAGGACAGGCAGACGACCCGGTCCAGACTGCCGTGGAGTTCCACGACATCCTCGCTGCCGGCGGCCTGGTGCAGGCCGTCGACGTTCTGGGTGATCACCCCCGAGAGCAGCCCGTGCCGTCCGAACGCGGCCACGGCCCGGTGCCCGGCGTTCGGCTCGGCGCGCCCGAAGGTGCGCCAGCCGAGGTGGCCGCGTGCCCAGTACCGGCGCCGGGCCCGCGCGCTCGCGGTGAATTCCTGATACGTCATCGGGGTGTGCCGGCTCAGGCTGCCGCCCTCGCCCCGGTAGTCGGGGATGCCCGACTCCGTGGAGATCCCCGCCCCACTGAGCACCAGCACACCGCCGGTGCTCAGCGCCTCCACGACCGGTTCCAGGTCCGTGCCGCCCGGCAGCGGGACCTCGTCCTCGGCGGGCGACCAGTTCAGAGTGGGGCGCATACGCATACGGCAAGCGTACGGAACAGCGCCGCCCCGGCTCCGGGCGCCGAGCGCCGGCGGGGGCCGGGTCACGGCGCCTTCTGGGAAGCCGCGGCGTCGGGACGCAGGTCCGCCAGCGTCAGCCGGTGCGCCGGGGGCTCCGGCAGGATCACCTCGCGGGTGGTGTGCGGGCCGGCCCCGGCATGGAGCAGTTCGCCCGGTTCCATCAGGCGCCAGCCGGGATGGTCGTCCATGCGTTCGCTGGCGACGATCACGGCCGGCTGATCGGCCAGGGTCGCGGAGCGGACGCGCATACGGCCGTGGCTGCCGCTGTGGTCCAGGTGCCGGGAGCCGTGCTGTCCGCCCGCCGGGCGCTCGAGGACGTACAGCTCGTGGGTGTCGGGGTAGCGCAGGGCCCACAGCCCGCCGGAGGTGACGAGGACGAGGTTGAGGGCGTAGACGGGCAGCTGCCGGGCGATCCACCGGGCGGCGTCCCGGATGCCGGTGCCGGGGTCGCCGCCGTTGCGTCCGGTCTCCCGGGTGATCAGGGCGAAGAAGCGCTCGGAGTCCGTGTCGCCCCGGACCAGTGACCGGTCCTCGCCCAGGTGGTCGTCGAGCCGGTCGAGGCCCTCGATGACCCCGTTGTGCGCGAAGAGCCGTCCCTCCTGTGCGAAGGGGTGGGTGTTGCGGGCGTCCAGGCCGCCGGTGGAGGCGTAGCGCACGTGGGCGACGAAGGTGGCCGACTCCACCTGCCGGGCCTCCTCGGCGAAGGCCCGGTCCTCGTAGGCGGCGATGGGGGCTTTTTCCACGTGCGGGGTGCCGTCCGCCGCGAAGTAGCCGAGGCCGGTGCCGTCGGGGTCGCGACGGCTCTGCCGGCTGAGACTGTCGGGGGCGTCCAGCAGCCAGAACGTCGCGTGGGTGCGTCGTGGGGCGCTGCTGAGACCGAACAGGCGGCACATGGTCGTCCTCCTCGCTCGCCGGGCGGCCGGCCGCGCGCCGACGGCCTGTCCGGCGGTGGTGCGTGGTCAGTGGCGGCCCGGGCGCCGCGGGTTCTTCGTCTCCGCGCCGTGGGCGAAGCCGCCCGCGTCGTCGGCGTCGCGGTGCGGCTCGTGCTGCTTGCGCAGGCGGGGCAGCGCACGGCGCAGGTCCTGCAGGAGCAGGTCCGCCAGGTCGTGGCTGAAGCCGTTGCGGACCACCACGCGCAGGACGGCCAGATCGGTCCGGTGCTCGGGGAAGGTGTAGGCGGGCACCAGCCAGCCGCGTTCGCGCAGCGCGGCGGAGACGTCGAAGACGCTGAAGGCGTCGATTCCGTCACGCACCCGGAACGCGAAGACCGGGAGTTCACTGCCGTCGGTGATCAGCTCGAACGGGCCCAGCGCGGCGATCTCGGCGGCCAGCCGGGTGGCGACGTCGCGGCAGGTCTGCTGGACCCTCCGGTAACCCTCGAAGCCGAGGCGCAGGAAGTTGTAGTACTGGGCGACGACCTGGGCGCCGGGCCGGGAGAAGTTGAGCGCGAAGGTCGGCATGTCGCCGCCGAGGTAGTTGACGTGGAAGACGAGGTCGTCGGGAAGGGCGTCCCGGTCGCGCCACAACGCCCAGCCGACTCCGGGCATGACCAGGCCGTACTTGTGGCCGGAGGTGTTGATGGAGGCCACCCGGGGCAGCCGGAAGTCCCAGACGAGGTCGGGGTCCAGGAAGGGCGCGATCATCCCTCCGGACGCGGCGTCGACGTGGATGGGGATGTCGAGTCCGGTACGGCTTTCCAGGTCGTCCAGGGCCGCGGCGATGCCGGAGACGGGTTCGTAGCTGCCGTCGAAGGTGGAGCCGAGCACGGCGACGACACCGATGGTGTTCTCGTCGCACAGCTCGACCGCCTTGTCCGGCGTGAGGTGGTAGCGGTCGCCCTCCATCGGGACGTAGCGGGGTTCGACCTCGAAGTAGTCGGCGAACTTCTCCCAGCAGATCTGGACGTTGACGCCCATCACTAGGTTGGGCCGGCCGGTGGGCCTGCCCTCGGCGCGCCGCTTGTGCTGCCAGCGCCGTTTGAGTGCCAGCCCGCCCAGCATCGCCGCCTCGCTGGAACCGGTGGTCGAGCAGCCTGTCGCACGGCGCGGGTCCTCGGCGTGCCAGAGCCGGGCGAGCATGTGGACGCACCGGTTCTCGAGTTCCGCGGTCTGCGGATACTCGTCCTTGTCGATCATGTTCTTCTCGGCGCACTCCGCCATCAGGCGCCGGGCCTGGGGCTCTGCCCAGGTGGACACGAACGTCGCCAGGTTCTGCCGGGCGTTGCCGTCGAGCATCAGCTCGTCGTGGACCACCTGGTAGGCGGTGTCCGGCTCCATCCCGTGGTCCGGCAACGCGTACCGGGGCACTCGGACGGGCTCCCGGCTGAAGATCGGATTGATCTCCAGGTCCCGGCTCTCGCCGCGGTTGTCACGCTGCACCGTCATACGCGTTCGGTCCTCTCTGCCCTGGCCGGCGTGGCACTGTCCGGGGTTCCCCGCCCCCGCACCTGCGAACCCGGTCAAAAGGGAAGCATGCCCGAGGACCGGCCGCGTCACGGCAGGCGGTACGGCTGGACACGCGTCCGCGCCGGCGGCGTCGCACCGGGCCGGACGGCGCGGCGTACGATCGACCGGTCCCCGCCCCGCAAGGAGTACCCGTCCGATGCCCGCCGCCCTTCCCTCGCCCCGCCCCGCGACCGGGTTGCTGCGGGTGCGGCAGCACACCCGCGCCGAGGACGACGAACGGCTGCACAGCCTGCTGTGGCGGGCGGGCGCGGGCTGGCGGATGATCAGCAGCGCCGTGCTCGGCGGAGGGATCGGGGAACGCTCCTGGGTGCTCAACGCCCAGGTGTCCCACAGCTACCGGCGCACCGATCCGGACCGCCACCTCGCCGAACTGGCCCGCGCCGCGGGCGCCGACGGACCCGGAGTCGGGCTGATGACCGCCGCCGACGTCCGGGCGTACGGGCACGCGCGGGACGGCGGTGCGGAGGCGGTCGCCACGCCGGGGCTGGGGGGACGCGGCTGGGCCGCCTCCCCGGCGTAGGGCACGGCCGTGGCGGCGCGGCCCGGCACGGTCAACATCATCGTCGCGCTGCCGGTGGCGCTGACCGACGCCGCGCTGGTCAACGCCGTGGCCACCGCCACCGAAGCCAAGGTGCAGGCGCTGCTCGCGGCGGGCTACGACTGCTCCGGCACCCCCACGGACGCCGTGTGCGTGGCCGCCCGGTCCCCGCGCGCCGACGCCGAGGTCCACGCGTTCGCCGGCCCCCGCTCGCTGTGGGGCGCCCGCCTGGCCCGCGCGGTCCACCAGGCCGTGGGCACCGCCGCCCGGGGCGGTGGTGACGCGGAGGTGCCGACCCGGGAGCCGCTGCCGTCCGGCCCGGTGCGTGCGGAGGAACGCGTGTGAACCGGGTCGATCGCCTGGTCACGGAAACCGGTTGGAACGCCCGCCCCGGCGCACCCGACCGGTCGGAGGCGGAACAGACTGTGGGCTCCCCACTGCCGGCCGAACTCACGGAACCGCGCCGCCGCTTCGCCTTCGCAGGTCACAGCCGCCAGGGCCGATCGCCGGGGCGTCCGGCCGTGTCCGTCAGGCGGCCGAGGACCTGAGCCGCGCACCGAGCGACCGTGAGATCCCGCGTGCCGCGACCTGCACCAGCGGCACGAGGGCGTGCGGGTTCACGGCGTCGGCGTGGGCGACGACCGAGACGGCCGCGACGGCGCTGTTGTCCGGCCCGCGCACGGGGGCGGCGACCGACATGGCGTCCATCGTCACCTGCCGGTCGCTGATGGCGACTCCGGTACGGCGCACCTCGGCGAGAGCACGGCGCACCTCGTCCGGGGTGCACAGGGTTTTCTCCGTGTGCCGCGCGAACGGCCGGGAGAGCACCCGTTCCTGGACCTCCCGGGGTGCGTGGGCGAGCAGGACGAGGCCGACGCCGGTCGGCGCGAGGTCGAATCGCCCGCCGACACGGGTGAGGACCGGGACCGCGTCACGGCCGGCGAGGCGCTCCACGTAGACGACGGACAGTTCCTCCCGGACGGCGAGCTGCACGTTCTCGCGGGTGATGTGCGCGAGGTCGGAGAGGTACGGCAGGGCAGCCTCGCGCAGGCCCAGGCCCCGCGGGGCGAGCGAGGCGATTTCCCACAACCGCAGCCCGATGCGGTAGCCGCCGTCCGGCTCGCGTTCGAGCGCGCCCCAGCCGACCAGTTCTTTCACCAGCCGGTGAGTGGTGGTCAGGGGCAGACCGGTGTGGCGGGAGATCTCGGCGAGCCGCAGGACGGCCCGGTCCGGAGCGAAGGCTTCCAGCACCCGCAGCGCCCTGGCCGTCACCGAACAGCTGCCGGTCGGGGCTCGGCGCCGCATGCGGACCTCCTTGTTCGGGTGCGCGCCGCTCCACAGCGGACTCAGGCACGTCACCGAAAAGCTAGGCAGGGTCTTAACGGCCGTCAATGCTCTGGCGAATTTTCGGGCGAGGGTCGCTCGTCGACGACGGGCCCCACGCAAGACCTCCGGTAGGGCCACCCTCGCGGCATGCCCCGCGCGGCGCGGCCCGTCAGAGGTCCAGGACCAGCCTCGGGCACGCCGCCCGGGAGACGCAGATCATCATCGTGTCGTGCGCCTCCCGCTCGGCGGCGGTGAGGAGGGAGTCGCGGTGGTCGACCGTACCTTCGAGCACGGTCGTCTCGCAGGTGCCGCACGTGCCCTCCCGGCAGGAGGAGAGGACCCCGGCCCCGGCCTCCTCGACCGCCTCCAGCACGGACTTGTCCGGCGGGACGGTCACCGTGATGCCGCTCTGCGCCAGCTCGACCTCGAACTCCCCGTCCCGTACGGGCGCCTGCGGCTCCCCCGGTGTGAAGCGCTCGGCGTGGAGGGTGCCGGCCGGCCAGCCGGCGCACCGCTCCTCGACGGCCTTGAGCAGCGGTTCGGGTCCGCAGCAGTAGACATGCGTGCCGGGGCGCGGTGTCCCCAGGAGCGCGTCGAGGTCGAGGAGCCCGTACACGTCCTCGGGCCGGATGCGTACCCGGTCCCCGTACCGCGTGACCAGCGCGTCACGGAAGGCCATCGACGCGAGTGTCCGTCCTCCGTAGACCAACTCCCATGCGGCGCCCTGCCGTTCGGCCCGCTCCAGCATCGGGACGATCGGGGTGATGCCGATGCCGCCGGCGATGAAGAGGTACTTCTCGGCGCCCTCCAGGGGGAAGTGGTTGCGCGGACCGCGCACCCGCACCGGATCGCCCTCGGACAGCTTGTCGTGCACGTGGAGGGAACCGCCGCGGCCTTCCTCCTCCCGCAGGACGGCGACACGCCATACGTGGGCGTCCTCCGGCGAGGAGCACAGCGAGTACTGCCGTACGAGACCGGGGGCGAGCACCAGGTCGACGTGCGCGCCGGGCGTCCAGGCGGGGAGCGGCGCGTCGTCGGGCCGCCGCAGGTCGAGCGAGACCACACCGTCGGCCTCGTCCGTGCGACGGACCACGACGAGGTCGAGTCCGGCCTCGGGAGCGGTGGTGTTTCCGGGCATCAGGGGATTCCTTGAGTACGCGGGGACGTGCGTGCGGGCATGCGTGGGAGCACGTGCATACGGAGGAGTACGTGAATACGCGGGGTCAGGCGCCGACGAGGTGGCCGGGATCGGGGACGGGGGCGGCCCCTGGTCCCGGGTGCCCGTCGGGGTGGGCGAGCAGCCACTCCCACAGCTCCACCGGGTCCTCGGCCTCCCGGGACTCGCCGCACCAGCACCAGCCGCGCAGCCGGTCCGTGCCCGGGATCCACACGATCCGGTAAACCGTGTCCCCGTCGGGCATCGTCATCGGGCGCGGACTCATCGCGCGGCCGCCAGGGACTCGGTCGCGCCTGCCTCGACGAGCCGCTTGAGGATGCGGCGGGCGGCCAGGCCGCCGGTGTCGATGTTGATGCTGAGCTCCTGCGTCCCGGCCGGCTCGGCGGCGATGGCCTGTTCCAGCCTGTTCAGGGCGACGACGTCCTGGAGGACGACGGTGCGGTTGTTCTCGTACAGGAAGTCGGTGACCGACTGGTCGTCCAGGGCGAAGTCGCGGGCCACGGCCCAGAAGTCGTGGGTGCTCGTCTCGGTTTCGGGGGTGATGGCGTAGACGACCTCGACGTGGAAGGCGGCCGGGTCGCTGCCGTCCGCGCCCGGGTCGGGGGTGCCGACGGGGGCGACGCGCGAGTGCAGCAGGTACAGGCAGGGTGCGTGGTACTCGATGTCCTGCCAGCGCGTGATGCGGCCGTTGATGCCGGTGGACCTGGCGTAGAACGGCGGGCAGTCCGCGTCGTGCATGTGGCGGCTGACGTGGACGACGCCCGCCTTCTCGTCGACCTCGGTCGTGATGGGGGTCTCGGCGACCTCCGGGGTGCCGATGTAGCCGCCGTGCAGATACGTCTCGTGGGACAGGTCGAGCAGGTTGTCGACGAGGAGCCCGTAACGGGCCGCCAGCGGTTCCATGCCGCTGATGGTGGTGTAGCCGGGCGAGTCCAGCCACGGGGCTCGGGGGATGAGGGCCTCGTCGGCCTTTTCCTTGTCGCCGATCCACACCCACACGAAGGAGTCCTGCTCCTTGACGGGGTAGGAGGCGAGCCGGGCGGTGCGCGGCACACGCCTCTGGCCGGGCACCCGCACGCACACGCCGTCGGCTCCGTAGGTGAAGCCGTGGTAGCCGCAGACGACCGTGTCGCCGTCCAGCCGGCCCGGCTTCTCGGAGAGCGGGAAACGGCGGTGCACGCAGCGGTCGGCCATGGCGGTGACCTCGCCTGCTTCCGTACGCCAGAGAAGGATCGGCTCACCGCAGACGGTACGGGTGAACAACTCCCGCCCGATCTCGCTGCCGTAGGCGGCCACGTACCACTGGTTGCGCGCGAATGACGTCGTCGTCATCGTCATCTCCCTTGCGCGGGCGAACCCGGCGCGTCGACGGATTGCGGACTGGGGCTGGGACCTCGGGTTGTGCGCTTCGGATGGGCGATCACGCATCGGAGGCTTACGAGTGCGGACGCCACTCCCCCGGAGACCGGAGGGGGCGCCGTGGCTTTCCAGAGTGCTGCGGACACGGATCTGTGAACAGGCCGCCTTCCACTGACCGGAAGGCGGAGGCCGGCTCCGTTCGATCGTCTACGTTGAAATCGCGGACACGCCGGCGGAACCGCTGGACGGGGCACGGGCGCGCGCGGAGCCGTGTTCACCCGGACCGTCATGAGCCCTCAGTGGTCTCTGCGTTCCACGAGCGGAGCCCGGCCGAGCCTGGTCGTGGCGCTCGACGGCAGGGTGTGGCAGGCCCCCGCCGGCAGCGAACCGGTCGAGGTCGGCTCCGGTGACATCGCCGTCCTGCGCGGTCCCGACCCGTACACCGCCGGCGAGGACCTCGCGTCGCCGCCCCGGCAGGTCATCACC
>NZ_JACBWZ010001150.1 GCF_013870595.1 Streptomyces sp. WELS2
GGCCTGAGGGGACCCGCGGGCCCGGTCCGCGATCAGGCCGCCGTACCCGGCAGGTGGTACACGTGGAACGCCTGCCCGATCACCGGCTGGGCCACATTGCGCACACGCACCCCGCCGGTGGTCATGCCGTGCTCGGTGCCCGCGTGGGCGTGGCCGTGCACCGCGAGATCGGCGCCGGCCGTGTCGATCGCCTCGGCGAGCAGATAGCTGCCGAGGAACGGGTAGATCTCCAGCGGCTCCCCGGCCAGGGTGTCCGGCACCGGGGAGAAGTGGGTCAGCGCGATCCGTACGTCGCAGTCCTGCTCCTCCAGGTCCTTCAGGGCGCGGTGCAGCCCGTCGGCGCACCGGCGGGTGTAGCGGACGAACTCCTTCATCAGGGGTTCGCCGAACTCCCCGGCACAGCGGCCGACGAAACCGCCGCCGAAGCCCTTGGTCCCGGCGACCCCGATCCGGGCGCCGTCGGCGGTGACGACGGCACCCTCTCCCTCGAGGACGTGGGCGCCGGCGTCCCGGAGGATCGCGGTGACCTCCTCGGGTCGTTCGTCGTGGTGGTCGTGATTGCCGAGTACGGCGACGACGGGCACCCCCAGGTCCTTGATCTCGCGGGCCACGACCGCGGCCTCCTCCGGTGTGCCGTGCCTGGTGAGGTCGCCGGCGAGCAGCAGCACGTCGGCGCACCCGGGCAGGGTCTCGAAGGCGGAGCGCAGCGTGCCCTGGCTCTCGGGGCCCATGTGAATGTCCCCGACGGCCGCGACGCGGATCATGTCAGGTCCTCTCCGTGGTCGGGCGAGGAGGTCCCGGCGATGAGCAGGTCGCTGTGGACGGGATGCCCCGCCAGTTCCTCGCGGGCCATGCGCAGGATGTCGTCCCGGCACTGGGTGGACGGCACGGTGCCGGTGAGCAGGACGACGTCGCCGCGCAGTTCGAGTCGTACGCCGAGTTCCCCCAGTTCCCCGGAGGCGAGGTGTTCGGCGAGGTGGGCGACGCGGTAGTCCAGGTTCCCGGCCGCCGGCGGGGGCGGCGGGCTGGTGTCGGTCATGGCTGGCCCTCCTGGGCGTCGATCACGTGCAGCCGTTCGAGGAGGAAGAGGAAGGCCGCGGGCATGGGCTCGGCACCGCAGGCCGCGCGGACCGCGTCCCAGTCGACCTTCTCCCGTACGGCGCGGGCCACCGGCAGGACGGAGCCGAAGTCGCAGTAGTGCTCGGAGAAGGCGCTGATCAGGCTCTGGATCAGGTCGGTCGGGCTGAGGACGGGCATGAGCACCGAGTCGACCGGCAGGACGTGGGCCCGGTCGAGCATCTCCCGGGTGACGGGCTGGTGGGCCAGCGAGAAGATGACGTCGACGTTCTGCCCGTGACAGGTGGTCTTGATCAGCCAGTCCTCCGGCGGGAGCCGTACCCCGAGTCCGGCCTCCCGCAGGGTGGCGGCCACCGCCTCGGCGTCGTCGGGGAGGATGGCGAAGTCGGCGTCGTGCTGGAGGTAGCGGCTGCCGCCGTGGGCGTAGACCGCCACGCTTCCGGCGAGCGCGAAGGGGTGGCCCGCGCGTTTGAGGAGGGCGCCGATCTGCTTGGCGGCCTCCAGGATCGCCTGGCTGCGGTCCTGCGGCAGCTCCGCCGGATCCGG
>NZ_JACBWZ010001151.1 GCF_013870595.1 Streptomyces sp. WELS2
CCGCGCCCGCTTCGCCGCCTCCCGGCGGCTCGTCAAGCACGCCGCGGCGGCCGTCCTCGACGTGCCCGCGGACCGGCTGGAGCTCGCCCGGGGGCCGGCCGGACGGCCGTATCTGCGTGGCTGCGACCGGCTCGCTCTGAGCCTGAGCCACACCGGTGATCTGCTGGTGCTCGCCCTGAGCCTGCACGGGGCGATCGGCGTGGACGCGGAGGCCCTCGGCCGTTCCGGGTGCCGCGCCCTGCTCGCACAACGAGCCTGCACCGCACAGGAGTTGACCGATCTGCGCGCCCTTCCCGTACACGAGCGGGGCGACGCCATGCTGCGCCTGTGGACGCTGAAGGAGGCCTACACCAAGGCCCTCGGCGTGGGCACGGGACTGCCGTTCGGCACGTTCGGCTTCCGGGTGGAGGGCACGGCCGCCGTGCTGCACGACGACACCGGCGAGCCGGTGCGACCCGTGGAGTGGACGTTCACCACTCACCGGATCGGCACCGGCCACGTCGTCAGCACGGCGTACGCACCACCACCCTGCGGGTGAGCCGCCCCGCCCGGTTCAGGCGCTGAGCAACCGCTGGGCCGGGGTGAAGCGGTCCAGCCGGTCGTCGTTGGCCAGCACCGCGCGGTGCAGCCGTTGCAGCCGGGGCGAGGGCTCCACACCCAGCTCGTCGACCAGGGACTGGCGCAGGGACTGGAAGACCTCCAGAGCCCGCCAGGGGTGGCCGGCGCGGTAGAGGGCGGTCATCAACTGGGCACACAGATTCTCGTGCAGTGGTTGCTGGGCGACCAGCATGCGGAGCTCGCCGATGAGTTCCGCGTGCCGGCCCAATTGCAGATCCGCCTCGATCCGCAGTTCCAGGGCGCGGGTGCGCGCCTCCTGCATCCCGATGACCTCCATGCGCAACACCTCGCCCAGCGGCACGTCGACCAGGGCGTTGCCCCGCCACAGGCCGAGGCCCTCGCGAAGTTTCTCGCTCGCGATGTGCGGAGCGTTCCCGGCCATGGCACGGGTGCCGTGGGCCGTCAGCCGCTGGAACTCCACGAGGTCGCAGCGGATCGGATCCACCGGGGCGAGCTGATATCCCCCGTAGGACGTGGCGAGGATGTCCTTCGCCGTCAGTTCACTGTCCTCGGGCAGGGCATCGGTGATCTTCTTGCGCAGTTGCAGGATGTACGTCTGCAACGTGGGCGCGGCACTGCGCGGGACCGCGTCTCCCCACACCTCTTCGATCAGTGTCTCCACGGAGACCACGCGGCCCGCGCGAATCGCGAGCAGCGCCAGGATCTGCCGGGGTTTTCCGGCAGTCGGTACGATCGAAACGCCGTTTACTCGTGCTCCAAGTGGTCCCAGAACATCGATTTCCATGGCCATGAGCATTGCAGGATCGTTGTATGATGAACCAGTGTGCCCGGCATGAGCGGGCATGAATTATTCACACCCGCTCACCTGACACGGCCATCCGATGGCCGTCAGTCGATCCCCCGGACGATGTGCGGTTCCGCGTCGTCCTCCTCCCCGGCGAGACGCAGCGCGGGCGCGGTCGGCGGGCCGCCGGCTTCCCCGGGGTCGCCGGCGTCGGTGTCACCGTGTTCGTGCTTCATCGATTCCTCCTGCTGTGGCAGAG
>NZ_JACBWZ010001152.1 GCF_013870595.1 Streptomyces sp. WELS2
GGTGTCGTCGCTGAGGTCGGAGTCCAGCAGTTCGCACAGGGCGATGTCCTCGGCCAGCCCGAGCCGGGCGGCCCGCTCGCGCAGCCGGAGCACCGGCAGCGTCGGGATGCCCTCGCGCAGGTCGGTGCCCGGGGTCTTGCCGGACTCGTGGGAGTCGGAGGCGATGTCCAGGACGTCGTCCGCCAGCTGGAAGGCGACACCGAGCCGTTCGCCGTACTGGGTGAGCACGTCCACGACCCGCTCGCCGGCGCCGGACATCATCGCGCCGAACCGGCAGGACACCGCCACCAGGGAGCCGGTCTTGCCGGCCAGCACGTCCAGGTAGTGCTCGACCGGGTCACGGCCGTCCGAGGGGCCCGCGGTCTCCAGGATCTGCCCGGTGACCAGCCGTTCGAACGCCAGCGCCTGCACCCGGACCGCCTCCGGGCCGAGGTCGGCGAGGATCTGGGAGGCGCGGGCGAAGAGGAAGTCGCCGGTGAGGACCGCGACCGAGTTGCCCCAGCGGGTGTTGGCGCTGTCCACCCCGCGCCGTACGGCCGCCTCGTCCATGACGTCGTCGTGGTAGAGCGTGGCCAGGTGGGTGAGCTCCACGACCACGGCCGACGGCACGACGCCCGGCGCGTACGGGTCGCCGAACTGGGCGGCGAGCATCACGAGCAGTGGCCGGAATCGTTTCCCGCCGGCCCGCACGAGGTGCTGCGCGGCCTCGGTGATGAACGGGACCTCGCTCTTGGTGGCATCGAGCAAGCCTTCCTCGACAGCCGCCAATCCGGCCTGGACATCGGCTTCCAGAGCCTGGTCCCGCACGCTCAGCCCGAACGGCCCGACGACGGTCACGAGGGGTCTCCTGTCTGCTGGTGTCTGCTGGCGATTACACGGTTTGTCGATAGGTCGCTGCCATCACTCAAGTCAGCGTATCCGGTCCTGTTTCGATCACCGATAGCGCCCACCGGTCCAGCCCGGGTGGTATCGGATCATGACCGGCATGGTTTTGATCACACGGTAATAAGGGGACATATATCGACTTAACAGTAATCCGGATGCCGTGTCGCGACCTCTCCACACCTTCCTCTCCTCACCTCTTCCCGGCCGGCCTCTACGGCAACGACAGGCGCCACGCTCCGGGTTCCACCACGACTCGGACTTCAGGCCTGAATCCTCCTAATCCCTCATGTCCGATTTGAAGTCTTTTGCTATTTCGTGAATTGAGTCACTCGACCGGCCGACGCGCGCCGCCCGCCGCTCCCCCCGCCCCCCTTGCCCCGTCGGCGAGTTGAGGATTGGCAACCGCAAAGGATCAAGCCCCCCATACGACATCGATCAAGGTCAAATGGCGCGTTCTATGAATCCGGTACTTGTTCCCGACATGTGCTCTCGCATACGTTCCGGGCCGTCGGGCGGACGCCGAATCCTGCCGCCGCCCGCGTAACCCATTCACGAACTCATTCGTACGGCAGGAGCGGGGGACCCAGGTAAGTCGCCGCGCCGGACGGCATCCGCCGCACCGGAACGGCTCGGGGTGAAGCCGTGCCTCCTCCCGGGCACGGCCGGGCACCTCCCCGCCCGAACCCGACAGCTCACCTCGCAGGCGCCGGAGAGGAACTTTCGATGCCTGCTG
>NZ_JACBWZ010001153.1 GCF_013870595.1 Streptomyces sp. WELS2
ACGTTGCCCAGCGCGACGGCCAGCAGCGAGGAGGCCGCGTACGGACGGTCGTTGACGTACTGGGCAAGGGCCGCGTCGGGTGCGCCGCCATGGCCCTTGCCCCGGCCGCGCCTGACCAGCGCGACGGGATCGATCTCCAGCAGCAGCGCGGCCGTGCAGCGTTCGGCGTCCGCCTCGGGGTAGAACACATGGGCCGTGCCGTACGAGGTGGAGAACGCCTGTGCCTTGTCGGGGTGCTTGTGCAGCAGGAACCCGAGGTCGGTGGCCGGGCGCGCGGCCGTGCCGGTGGTCGAGATCGTCACGAACATGCGGTCGAGTCTCCCGGCCGGGGTCCGCGCCCACCACCGGTTTTCGGGCCGCTCCCACCGCGTGGGTCCCGGCCGGGGCGGTCACCGCCGCGCCGGTCCCGGCCGGGGCGGTCACCGCCGCGTTGATCCCCTCCGGGACGGTTCGCCGGCCGGGGTCAGGAGGCTTCGGCGATGACCTTGCGGGCGTTCGCGACCGCGCGCTCGTGGACTGCCTCCCGGCTCTCCAGCGCCTTCCTGTTCTTGTCGACGGCGGCCTGCTGCGCGCGGGTCTCGACGGCGTGCACGGCCTTGACGTAGCCGGTGTCGAGCTTGCAGCGGGCGTCGGCGGCGGCGGTCTTCCTCTCCTTGGCCGACGGTTTGTCGGTGCGGAACCAGGCGAGGTCGGTCGACGCCCGCTCCGGGTCCGGGTAGTGCAGCCCCTGCTCCTTCATGCACTGCGCCCAGGCACGGTCGGCCTGCTTCCAGGCGGCGTCCTTCCTCGCCCGCGCGTGTGCGTCGGCCCACAGCTTCATGGCGACCGTGTAGGGGCCGGTGAGCCGTACCCCGCCGATCTCGGCCGGCTCGGGCTCGGCGCCGTAGATCTTCCGGCGCGCCTCGCCCATGCAGCCGCCCTCGGGGATGGGGTGGCCGTGCGCCCGGCGGCTGTCGCCGGTCCCGAAACGGCCGGTGAGGGCCGGGTACTGGTCGGCGGCCCACTCCAGGGGCTGTTCGGCGGACTCCTGCCCCGGCCGCCCGTGGTAGCCGTACGTGGCCGCCAGGTCGGGGTCGTCCACCCCGTACGGGCTGTCGTCACCGACCCTGCCGCCGCCCGTGGGGGTGCCCTGCCGCACCGGGTAGGTGGACTCGACGCTCCTGACGTCGAACGCCGTGAAGCTGGTGAAGCCGAGCCGGAGCATGCACTTCCCGGTCAGGATCCACTGTGCCCGGTCGACGGCCTTCGCGCCCCCGGCCTCCGGGTCCGGCAGATAGGCGTGGAGCGGGAGCGACTCCATGGTGTTGAGGTCGCGGGCGTCGTCGTCGGCGCCGGTGCCGCCGCCGGACTGGCAGGCGGTCACGGCGAGCAGGCCGGTGAGGGCGAGGGGAAGGAGTCTGCGCACCGGGACATCCGACCAGCCGGACTCCCCGTGCGCTGTGACGGAGCCCATAATTCCGGTACACGGCGTTCACATGGCCGGCATGTGACGTCCGTTACGGCCCCCCGGGCCCGGACCTGATGGAGTGATCCCTCGTCAACTGACCACTGACACAGGGAAAGAGGGGGAACCCCATGACCATCGACCAGGCGGTCCCGGGCCGCGGACTCGGGCAG
>NZ_JACBWZ010001154.1 GCF_013870595.1 Streptomyces sp. WELS2
GTTCCGTGAGCTGGAGGCCTTCGCCGCCTTCGGTTAGCCGCGCACGAAGGCGGCCGGGGTGCCGAGGTCCAGCCAGTACGTGGAGTCGACCATGCCCTGGAGATGGGCGCCGGCCGCCAGCAGGCCGGGGAAGGTCTCGCGTTCGACCGAGACCGGCCGGTCCGCCGGGATGGTGTCGATGACCGAGCGGCGGAAGACGTACGCCCCCGCGTTGATCTGGTCGGTGACGATCTCCTCGGGGCTCTGCGGCTTCTCCAGGAACGCCAGGACGCGCCCGGTGCCGTCCGTGGGCACGAGGCCGTAGGCGCGCGGGTCCGCCACCCTCGTCAGGTGCAGCGAGACGTCCGCGCCCGTCGTCTCGTGGGTGTCCACCAGGGCCCGGATGTCCAGCCCCGTCAGGATGTCGCCGTTGAAGACCAGCACCGGGTCGTCGGGGCCGGAGCGCAGCCGGTCGGCGACGTTGCGGATCGCGCCGCCCGTGCCGAGGGGCTCCTCCTCCGTGACGTACTCGATGCGCAGGCCCAGCGCGGAGCCGTCGCCGAAGTACGGTTCGAAGACCTCGGCCAGATAGCTGGTGGCGAGGACGATGTGCTCCACGCCCGCCGCCCGCGCCCGCGCCAGCTGGTGGGTGAGGAACGGCACCCCGGCGGCCCGGACCATCGGCTTGGGCGTGTGCACCGTGAGCGGTCGCAGCCGGGTGCCCTTGCCGCCGACCAGAAGGATCGCTTCCGTCACCTGTCGTCTCCGCTTCCAGCCGGACCGGCCGAACTGCTCGTCTCACTCGTTTCGGCCGGCCAGTGTAGGCAGACCGGACGGCGGCTCCTTCGCCGGCCGCGCGGTGTCCGGCCGGATGGGCGCGCGCGTTCCCCCGTCCGCCGGGCCTCAGCGTCCCTGGTAGCGCGCCGCGCCGGCGCGGACCGTGCCCAGCTTGGCGTAGAGCCGCTTTCCGGGGCACTCGGTGGCGTATCCGTCCCGGTGGCCGGACACCACGTTCAGCCGTACCTTCTTCCCCTTGGGGTAGAGGTTGCCGCCACCCGACGTGAGGTACGTCTTCGCCCTGGGATCGGCTCCGTGGAGGCCGAGCTTCCACGCGGCGAGCCGGGCGACGGCCGTCACCGCGGCGCCCGGCGGCTGGGTGGTGCCGTAGCTGCCGATCACGGCGACGCCCATGCTGTCGGTGTTGAACCCGAGGGTGTGCGCGCCGAGCACCGCCCTGGCCACGCCCCCGGCCCGGCCCTCGTAGAGCGTTCCGCACTTGTCGACGAGGAAGTTGTAGCCGATGTCCCGCCAGCCCATGCTCTCGACGTGGTAGCGGTAGATGCCGCGGATGACGGAAGGGGCCTGGGCGCAGGTGTACTTGTTGCCGGAGGCGGTGTGGTGCGCGAAGGCCGCCTTGATCCTCTTCGTGTAGACGAACCCGTGTTCGCGCAGTGACTCGTCGGCGCCCCAGCCCCGGCGCGTGACGATCTTCGGGCGCGGGCCGATGTACGACTTGCCGCGCTGCGGGCCCTGAAGCCTCGTCAGTTCCTGTTCGGTCGCGGTGCGGTCGAGTTCCGGGATCTCGGTGGTGCCGAAGGCGGCGATGTCGGCGTTGGCGCCCGCGGCGGCGATCGCGGC
>NZ_JACBWZ010001155.1 GCF_013870595.1 Streptomyces sp. WELS2
CCTTCGCCGGCGTCCCGTCCGCGCCGGTGGGCGCGGCCAGCCGGGCCGCGACCCCGTCGAGCCCCTCCGCGCGCCGCACCTCCACCAGGTCGGCGAGGTTCCAGGCGGCGGAGCCGACCACGCTGAGGCTGCGCGGGCCGCGCCGCTGCACCACCCCGCGCACCAGCAGCAGCCAGGAGTGGAAGACGGTGTGGGCGCAGGCGTCGTGGGAGTCGTCGAAGAAGGCCAGGTCCACCAGCCCCGTGCCGTCGTCCAGGGTGGAGAAGACGACCCGCTTGCCGGAGCGGACGGGCGGGGTCTGGGTGGCCGCCTTGGCGCCCGCGACCAGCACGGTCTCTCCGTGCCGGGCCGCGCGCAGCCGGCGCGCGGAGACCACGCCCAGCTCCGCGAGGAACTCGCGGTGGTCGTCCATGAGGTTGCGCGAGGCGTCCATGGACAGCACGCCCAGGGCACGGGAACGCCGGCCGGGCCTGCCGGGCCCGGGCGGGTGGCGTGTGGGTGGAGTGCCAGCTTGTACCGGAAGAGAGCCTTGTGTCCCCGAAGCCCGGCGAACGAAACCCGAAAGTGTGTACTGCTCTTGCCCCGGGGGGGCCGGTCGGCTAGGGCCTGTCGTTCGGATCAGGGAGCGGGCCGTCGGCGGCGCCCGGTCCTGCCGGTGGGCGGGGCCTGGTGCGTGCGGACAACGACAGGTCCTAGGAGCGGAAGTCCGCGGCGTGGTCGCGGGCCCACTGGCCGAAGGGGCGGGCCGGGGTGCCGGTGACGTCCGCGACGGTGCCGGTGATCTCCGGGGGCACTCCGACGGACTGCGCGACGGTCTCCAGCAGCCGGCCGAGCATCCGCGGCTGCACGTGCGGGAACAGTTCCGGGCCGGCGTCGGCCGGGTCCAGCTCCACGAACGTCAGCTTCCTGCCGAGCGCGTCGCCGATCGCGGCGACCTGTTCGGCGTTGCTGGTCGCCGCGGGCCCGGTCAGCCGGTGCACGGCGCCCTCGTGCCCGTCGTCGAGCAGGACGCGTTCGGCGACGGCGGCGATGTCGTCCTCGTGGATGGGCGCGGAGAGCGCGTCGGCGTAGACACCGCGGACGGTGTCGCCGCCCGCGCGGATCTGCGGGGCGTACTGGAGCGCGTTGGTGGCGAAGGCGTTGGGCCGCAGGAAGGTCCAGGCGAGCCCGCTGTCGCGGATGTGCCGCTCGGCGGTGGCGTGCATGACGTGGATGGGGTGGGTCTCGTCGGCGCCTTCCCTCACCAGGCCGCTGGAGAGCAGGACGGCGTGGCGTACGCCGTGTTCGCGGGCGGCCGCCAGCAGCGGGGCCGTGACGGCCTGGGCGTACAGGAAGAGTTTCGTCGCGCCGGTGAACAGGGCGGCGGGGTCGTCCGGGCGGAACGCCACCACCTCGGCCCGCCCGGGCAGGGCGGCCCGCCCGGGGTCGCGGGTCAGCGCCCGGACGGGCGCTCCCGCCGCGAGGAGTCGGTCGACGAGGGCACGGCCGACGTTGCCGGTCGCGCCGGTCACTACGATCACGGTGCTTTCTCCAGGGCTCGGACGATCACGCTGACCGTCCGAGCCTAGGGAGCGCGGCCGCCGGGCCGCATCGTCGGCGGGGACCAG